>NZ_JARESR010000022.1:0-132630 GCF_046028015.1 Paraburkholderia sp. RL17-383-BIF-A
GCGTACGGCTGGTCCGGTTGTATCGGCCAACCTTGCCGCTACCGTAGGTGGCGCTGAACTGCAGCGCAGCGAATAGCGAGGTCGAGTTGCCGGTGATCGCGCCGCCCTGAAACTCGCCGTGCGCCCCGATCGAACCGATGTTCCGGGCGTTCTGATAGATCGCAATGCCGCCTTCGTTTTCATCCCACATCGACGATGTGTAGATCACTCCTTCGGGTGCGACCCACATCGAGCGGGCCACGTTGCCCACTCGAGTAGTGCCCGTGCCATGGGTGTTGGCAACCCATCCGGTCGAGTATTGAGCATCACAGACCGACACAGCTGCTGCGCCAAGCATTGCTGCGACGAACGCGGTACAGAGTCTTTTGAGGAGCATGGGGTATGTATCGAGCGATCGCACGCCGTCCATCACAGGCGCGCATTGTGCGGTGTTGCCAACACTGGCAACCTTGTAGTCCGGACCCTGACGATTCGAAAGAGTGCCTCGCGCGGCGGGCGACGTGACACGTCGAATTGGTGTGGGATATCGTCCGGGTTAACGGCGGTGCGCGGCACGAGTTGAGCGAATTTTCAGCTGGATCGTCAGCATGGCTCCGACCACGCTGACGACTCGCATGAACTGTGCGGGCAACAAGCGGTTTAGCAAGACGGTTGTCAAAAGTCCGTGCTGTCCGGGTATTACGCCGAAGGCAGAGCAGCCTCCGCAGGTAATCCTAACTTCACGGACCGCGGACTGTCCGGCTGGCGAATTTTTAATGTGATCTGTGTGCAGGGCCGTCGGCAGATACGGACATGCTTTCAACGGCCATCGGCAGGCCAGACGAGCGCGCAGCCGATTCTTCCTCGCGCGACCCGGTTTCGTGAAGCTGGCAAAAATACAGGCGTACTTCAAACTGTGTCTGTAACTCCGCGCGGCGGTGAACGTCGCGCGGCGCCATCAAACATTCTCCGTCAGTTACCACCGCCATAGAGCGCGTTCAACCGATCCAATGTGCCGTCCTTTTGGGCACGCCATAATTCCTGATAGACCTCAGAGCGGGTCTTTCCGACGTGTGCACCGCTCTCACTGCCACCCGCGAAAACGCCGCCCACTGCGTCCGAAGTCATCGCCGCGTTGCTGTTGGTTGCCGCGCTGGACGTATCCGCGTTTTCATCCGAATAGGCGAGCGTGGCGCCAAACGTCAGGACGGCAACTGGAATGAGGGTAAGGATCTTCATCGTATTCTCCAGAGAGTACGTAGATATGCTTCGGCGCAGCCCAAAATGCGCGCGGCAGGCGCCGGGCTCGGTGCCGGGGCAAGAAAGAACGTCAGACGGTCCTGAGCGAACGGCACGCAAATGGATTACTGAATCGGGACGTTATTTATTCCCGTGCCGTCGTCCTGTTTGTGAGGTCATGGCCACCCGAGCAAGCGACCGCTGACGGTCAACTTATGTTTCAAACTGCTTACTATTTCGATTTGCTGTCGATGGTACGTTCCTCGGCACTAATGGAAACGAATGGCGCCCACGCACAGGGAATTATTAATGGGACCTGCACGCTTTACGAATCACATGCAGAAAAGTATTCAGAATCCTTCGCTTGCATTACCGGCCCTCGTTTTCACGCACGCATGAAAGGTCTGACTATCAGAGTCAAGCCTGCGGCACGTGGCGGCGATACGGCAGCGTAGAGTTAGTGGACAGGCTGTTGGCTTACCAAAGGAGCGCGAGTGAATCCCGGAATCACGGATTTTTAGAAGCCGGGTTATTCCCGGCTCGTCATCAGATGCTCTGAGATTGCGTGCGTCCGGATGGCGGCCAGGATAACGGGGGGAGGAAGCGCGATTGCCTCGCGTGCGCCGCAGGAAAAGTGAAGCCGGGCGAGTGACGCGCACCGGTTATCTGGGTGTCCGGGTCTCGCCGGTCTCGTCCGCCTCCCCGGCACGTGACCCCGACACATTTGTGGTCGTTAAAGTTGCCCGGACTCGCGAGGCGGCAGATAGTGCGATATCCGGCTGACCACAGGTGCCGTACGGGTACCCTGGCCCAGCATGGTGGGGATTTCATCGAGGCGCAGCAAGGTCAGATTGCCGCCGTACACAACACCCGTGTCCACGTTTATCACATTGTGGCTAATTTTCGGCTCAGCTGAAGGTGTATGTCCCACGATGACAGCCGCGACCCCTTCCACCCAGCCGCACGCGTCACCTCTTCCGGACTTAAGGCGCTTGAACACTCGGGCTGCCACGCGGCGCATCGAACCGAAGCCTTTCTCTTGTCGCAGATTCCAACGTGACCGATCCCAGATCAACTTGCGCCGGATTTTCCCGTCAATACCTTCCTGCATTAGCGCTTCGACGGTTCTGGACCACGATCGCATAGGGACGTTGGCATGTACGATGCCGACCAGACCAAAGTCTGTCTCGATTTCTATTGCGTAGGGAAGGGCCGCCATATAGGCAACTATGGCGTCTATTGCCTCTTCGTCTCCCGTCATGTCGAGCAACCATCCGCCGCCATTGGCCCGAACGAAGCCCTCGCCAGCGTCACAAAGACGCCAGCGCACGATCGAATCCTCATGATTGCCGCGCACCGACTGGATGTCGTACCGACGCACGACGTCCAGGACCGCTGGCGATTCGAACCCTCTGTCGACCAGGTCTCCGACGGCAAAGACCCTGTCGCGCGAGCGATCGAACTGACTAGCCTCGAGTTCCCTCCGTAGCCGCGTGAAACAACCGTGCAGGTCGCCAACGACAAAATCGCGACCTGACGTATTTTTTTTAAAGCGCCGAACAGGTACGAATGTCTGTTGCATGTTTTGCCGCCGTAATGAGGTCCACGTTGAACCCTCGTGGGAAGTGACCAGGGATCGAAATGTTCAACGCTAGTTGTGAGAACGACAGGTCGGGTGTTGTGTATGACTTCCTGCGCGAGGGAGAGGCCGACTTAAAAGTAGTGTCGGGTGCCAATTGGCCGCGAGCGGTATCTGTTTGTTACCAGATGTGTACTTTGAAGAATTGTGCTTTGAGGGTCGCTGGATTGATCGAAGGTGCTTCTGCGGGCAAGGACGGGCCAGGGAGAGTCGGATTGCCCGCCAACCTTCGTTTCCGCGGCTTTAATATTTACTGTCGGTTACAACGCCTGACAAAAAGAAAGGTGAAACACAGAGCGATGCAGAGAAGGCGCAGGCCTCTGCTTCTACTCGTCAGCCTGCGAGGCTGGAAGAAATGGCTCGCGGCCAGGCACACCGCCACAACTTCGGATAATCAATCGTTGGCTGGGATTCTCGAAGGCGCTGCGGATATCCCCACCGCGAGTTTTTGACCGCCGCAGCCGAGGGGAAACCCATGGGCTGACAGGCACAACGGTTGCGCGCCGATAAGAGCGTACATTTGGCGCATGTAGGGGACACACCTTGCCAGTTCTTGTTGGACTTTTTACCTCCTACCGGGACGCCGAGGAGGCACTTGGCGCGTTGGAAGCGCTCGGCTTAGACCCGGGTAATGGACACCTTTATCAGGGAAGCAGGCACCGCTCGCCGTTTGCCCGGACTTCAGAAACGTTAGACGAGACTTTCCGCGCGGAAGAGCGCGCCGAGTATGCCGCGCATGGTGAATACCTGAGCGTCTGCGGCGCATCAAACCGCTTCGACGCAGGCCCGGGCTACCTCCAGCCAACCGAGACCCTCCCGGCAAGTGCGGACGCATCCATGCGCACGCTCCTGATTGTCGATCTGGGCGAGCTAGGGTGTGCGACAGCGACCGATGTGCTGTACGACTATGGCGCCGTGGCCGTAAAGGACGCGTCAGGGCACTGGCGCTTTTCGCCCTACAGAAACGTTTGCCGCAGCCAGGAGTAGCGCAACGCTGCTCACAAACGACCCGGTCATAACACGCCTTGCAAACCATCCGGTTTGCAGGCGCACCCACGCGATCTTTCGGTTGACTCGGCAGGAAGCATTTGCCTGATTGCGCATTCAGAGAAAAGGCTCCCGTGTGCTACTCGTTAGATACAGCAAATTTATTATGTCTCGGTGAATGTATCGGACATTGCCGTGGTCGATGTCGTGATGCGCTTCATCGCGGGCAATGCGCGACCGCATCGGACTGTCGACCCATCGTTTCGGCCTGATGTGATGGCCACGGTTGTGCGTACTTTTCGCCGGCCGGTTTCTCCATCGCGTGAGTTGTTTCGAGAGTCTCGGGCGTCGTTGCTGGGATCGCCTCAACTCGGCGCAAGTCCGAATTGCCGAGAACGCTCGGACTGGTGACTTAAATCGACTCCTCGTTTTTCTGAGGTACGAGACTTGCTCGACCTCTTGGCATTCAAACAAAATTGGAGGTTGGAATGACCGAGTTCGAGCAACCCACCGCTGCCGCAGCGGTATCCCCACCGGTCGCATCTGACCGGTCCAGTTCCTCTGGCGCATCCCAGCAGGGCAACGACGAAGCGCCCACCCGGACGCTATCAGACCTGAAGGACAAGATTGCCTCTGCACAGGAGGTGGTCAAAACGAAGTACCGCGTCGTCTCTGAATCAACCGACGATTACGTTCATGCAGCGCCATGGAAAGCAGTCACGATGGCACTCATCGGCGGACTCATTATCGGAATGCTTGCACGCCGCTAACGCGGATTCGACCTCACTGGAGAAGGAATATGGACCCGGTTTCTCATGGAATTATTTTCTGGCTGATTATTGGTGGCATTGCCGGCGCTTTGGCGGGTCGCATCGTCGACGGCGGCGGCTTCGGGATTGTGGTCGATATCATCGTGGGAATTGTGGGCGCATTCATCGGGGGTTGGCTGGGTGGGGCACTAGGATTACACCTGGGTAGCGGCATAATCGGGTCACTGATTACAGCTCTTATTGGGGCCGTTATTCTGCTTGCCATCTTGCGCCTTTTCAGCGGGGGTAGAGGGCGCGCCCTCTGACAGTACGAACACGGGTATCAGTTGTTTCCGGCCTATCTGTGGTTTTATGACGATAGGCTTTTGCGGAAGCTTTGGTGCCGTAAAGCGTTCCGGGCGACCTGACCCGCACTCCGATCGACTGAATGTTTTCGCCTGACCTGTCAGTCATCCGGAACTGCCGGGCGGCGAGATTTTGCCTCGTCGATACGTGTGACTCGAGAAGGCGCTGACGCTCTATCAATTTACAGTCTTATCCGAGTACGCGATGCCGGTGAAATCACCCGAACCAATATACAACCGGAGCAAACCTGTATGAGCGACGCGCGTGGCGCTCCTCTTGAGGTTTGTTCAACGCCTGCCCACACGCGTCGTCGTAAGCTCACGCGCTAGCAGACAAGCGCAGGCGTCGAACAAACCCAAACGACAAGCGTCTGTCATCGCCGTTGTCATCTGCAAAGTGACGATGTAGCGGTATTCACACGCCTTCTTGGTACTGCAGGCAACTCGCACAAGCTCGGTGGCAACGGCACAGATTACGACCTGTGCGTGCCGTCATGTCAGCATCGAACGGATCCGAAGTGGCGACGCCCGATGCTGCTCGACGCCGCCAATCTGCAGGTCCAGATACCGATTAGCACGCCCGGCTTGCGAGCCACGCGCTCCCGTCGTCTTCACGACGAGCGACGTGGCTGTCTCCTGGAGGAAGCTATTTCCCGCTTACCAGTTCCTTTGTCCGCTGGGTGATGGCAGACAGGCCTTTTTCCACGATCTCCTGCCAGTCGCTGGAGACCACGACCTGCTTGGATTCGCTAACGCGAGTCTTGACGGTCTGAGCACCATGAAGAGCACCGATATCGCCTGACAGTTGCAGTTCTGACTTCTGATTCGTTGTAATGGACCAGAAGCCGGGCTGGAACCATGCCCAGAAATCGATTAATTGTGCTGTCACCGGAGCGGCGGCGGCAAAGTTGGGGTCACCCTGCTTCACGACAATGTAACCCGCCTCCTGAAAGCCCGTGGCCAATGCGCTTTCAACGAGGCCGGAGGCCGTCTTGCCTTCGGGAAGCACCACATCGCCGAGTGCTTTGCCATAACCGTTTCTTTTCCTGCCGATCGCGCGAGCTTTCGACGCATCGCTAGAATCTTCATCAGGATCCAGTGATGCCATGTCGGCGCTGGGGGGCTTGACCGTAAAAATGCGTTTGTCCTGAACGGAATCAATTCGCACGTACTTGCCCGTCGTGGGGTTCGTGCCTTGAGGCGCGGAAACATCGACAGTTGTCCGGCCGAGCGCGCATCCGGCGAGGATGGACGCGGCGAGGCTATAGATTGCGATTCGACCCAACATCTTATTGTTTTGCTCCTGGTGGATTATTCTGGTTGCCAAGTCCAACGTTTGACGATGCCCAGCCGCAAAATGCACGCGCTGGTAATCCTGCGAGATCGGACGCATCGCTGCCAGCGCCGAGACGCTAGTTCATTTTGGCCCGGTGTCTTTTGTTGGAAATTCGCAGAGTACGCGTTCAGACCACGTCATTTGGAATAACGGCTTGTCATTGGAAATCTGAAGGTCGATATCGGGAAGGGCAGTCAGCACAAGAACCGCGGTCACGGGCCTGGGCAAGGTTGAGGCTCCTCTCCCGTACCGGCACACGTCAACGGGACTGCTGTCCCCTAAGGGTCGGTTTGGACAGCCGGAGCACTAATAAGCTGCCGCTAAAGCGCCGGTAGCGCGACCGGTGGCTGCGGGTCGGCTTCTGCCTTTCGCATACGCGCCTTGAACCTCGAACCATCAGGGCGCGCGAGGGACCGGGCGCGAGCACGAAAAGTCATTCGCCTCCACCAGAAGTCGGCCGGTTGAATCCGCCTTCCGAATGCGGCCGTTTGATCGGCATGCTCGCGGCACACACACGCCGCCCGGAGCCTGAATCTCGTTCTGGCTCAGACGTTGGTCAAATGGTTGCTCGCCGTTGGAGCAATTTGGCGGTCTTCGTTTTTGCAGTGCCGCGGCGCCTTATATCAGCATGCAGCGCAAACCATAACCAACGATCCTGGGAAACATCTGTTGCTAAATCCCGCATTAATCTGAACGGCTTTGGGCCGTTAGCTAGGGAGTGACCTCGCGCACACCGTACCCTATTAGCTTGACGTGCATGCGTCGGCCCACATTCACACCTTCTATCGCCATGATCAGAAATTTAAGCATTCGTGCCCGCCTAGCGCTGGCGATGAGTTTTCTTGGAATGCTGCTAGTCACTGGTGGCATCATCGGTGTCGTTGGCGTGGCAATTGGCAACAACGATGTGAAGGAGCTGTATTCCAGCCGGCTGGCATCTTCAGAGGCTCTCGGTCAGGCAAACGTAGCACTCTCGAGAACCCGTCTGTGGCTGTATCGCGTCGCGCTCGACCCGGCCAGTCCAGATGTGCCCAAGGAAACTCAGACCGCCCGAGATCTGCTCACCGCATCGAAGAGGGCGTGGGATACGTATCGCACGCTGCCGTTTTCCAGCCCCGATGAAGCACACCGTGCGGCCGACGCGAATGCAAAGTTCGACGCATTCGTCGCAAACGGCCTCGAACCGATGTTCAGCGCCATTGCCACTCGTGATGCGGCGAAGATGCTCGAGGTCTGGCTGCATGTACCGCCGTCGTTGTTTATCGATGTGTCCGACGGCATGGATTCACTCGAACAGATTCAAGTCGCGGCTGCGAGGGCGACGTTTGATGCCGCGCAAGCACGCTTCCACCTGTTCGTTGGTATAGCAATCGCCGGTAGTGTCGTAGCGCTTGGTGCGGCGGCGCTCGCATGGTGGTCGCTGCAGCGGGCGATCGGCAGGCCGTTGACCCAGGCACTGTCCCACTTCGGGGCAATTGCCGACGGGGATCTGACCACACTGGTCGAGGTCCACTCGGGGGATGAAATGGGGCAACTGATGACTGGCCTGCAGGCGATGCAAAGCAAACTGGTTCAGACAATCAGAATCGTGCGAGAGGGATCGCGGTCGATCGACACCGCCGCACATGAAATTTCGGCCGGTAATATGAACCTGTCGCAACGTACCGAAGAACAGGCCGCGTCGCTAGAGGAGACCGCCTCGTCCATGGAAGAACTGACTTCGACGGTTCGCCAGAACGCCGACAACGCGAAGCAGGTAAACCAGGTGGTGAGCAGTACGGCAATGCTAACCGAGCAGGGCAATCAGGCGACGCAGGATGTCGTCCAGACGATGCGGGGTCTATCCGACTCTTCCGGCAAGATTGCCGAAATTACAGGCGTAATCGAAGGGATTGCCTTTCAGACCAATATCCTGTCTTTGAATGCGGCCGTGGAAGCGGCACGCGCAGGCGAGCAGGGGCGCGGGTTCGCGGTGGTCGCCAGCGAAGTGCGTTCATTGGCCCAACGCAGCGCCACGGCGTCAAGGGAGATCAAGGCGCTCATTACGGATTCGCTGAGCCGCGTTGAAACCGGTGCGCAGCAGGCGGATCGCGCAACCCGGACCATGGCAGAAATCCTGACTTCTGTGCGAAGAGTCAGCGACCTGATCGGCGAAATTGCCGCCGCGTCTGAAGAACAGTCAAAGGGTATCGAACAGGTCAATCGTGCGGTTGCGCAAATGGATCAGGTGACCCAGCAGAACGCGGCGCTGGTCGAGCAGGCATCAGCGGCGGCGCTATCGCTCAAAGAGCGGGCGGGACAGCTGGAGACTACTGTCTCAGTATTTCGTGTCGGTGCCGTCAAAGATCCCGAAGGTGGTTACGCCCCTAGAGTGAGCAGCTAGAAGTCGCCGGAAGCTGGGGGTCACAAGACAATATGTCGTACCGAATGGCCTTTGTACCGCGTCGTGTCGAAAAAGTCGGGGACGCGTTTTTTACTGCCGCAAAATCGAATATCGGTTAATCAAAATAGGGCTCCAATACCCTCTCGATCCAATTCATAAAAGCCCGGACGCGTT
Source organism: Paraburkholderia sp. RL17-383-BIF-A (assembly GCF_046028015.1). Classification (NCBI taxonomy): domain Bacteria; kingdom Pseudomonadati; phylum Pseudomonadota; class Betaproteobacteria; order Burkholderiales; family Burkholderiaceae; genus Paraburkholderia; species Paraburkholderia sp. RL17-383-BIF-A. The sequence goes on from NZ_JARESR010000022.1 coordinate 8,852, forward strand.
GCGACAGGTTACGCCGATGTGCCACGACGAGCGACGCGGCAAGAGACTCAGGACGTAGGTCCGGCAGAATCTCCACTAGCGCGCCACGTTCGATGTGATGCACAAGCGCCGAATATCCCGCCTGAATCAACCCGATGCCCGCAAGCCCTGCTGCATGATAAGTCTGCACGCTGTTGACCTGCATCGCGCCCGGCAACGTAAGCGTCGCGTATCCATCGCCGTCAGGATATTCCCATCCAGCAAGCTTGCCGCCGAGCGTGCGCGTGTAATGAACCATCTGGTGCCCCTGGTCGCGCAGATCGTCGAGCGTGTGCGGTATGCCGTACCGTGCCAGATAGCTCGGACTCGCCGCATTGATCATGCGCAGCTTGCCAAGCGGTCGGGCAATCAGCGTCTCGTCGACGATCGGACCCAGCCGCACCACGCAATCGAACCCTTCCTGAACGAGATCGACACGCCGATCGGTGCTGGACACTTCCAGTTCCAACTCTGGATGCGCCGCCATCAGTTGAGGGAGTGCGGGAATCACGACGCTTTGTGCCAACTCGGTTGGCATGTCGACGCGCAACTTTCCCCGTAGTGGTGCGCCGTTACTCGCGAACATTGACTGCAATTCTTCTACTTCGGCCAGCAGGTCGCGTGCGCGTGAATAAAAGGCGCGTCCATCTTCGGTGAGTTGCACACTTCGCGTGGTCCGATGCAGGAGGGTGACCCCCACATCCCGCTCAAGCGCACTGACCACCATAGAGACACGTCCTTTCTGGATACCGAGGCTTTCGGCTGCACGCGTGAAGCTCGCCATTTCAGCGACACGTGAAAAAATCAGAAGTGCATCCAGGTTTTGCATTGTTCACCTGAGGAGTAACGGAGCGTTATGTTTGACGTCATTTATAGCTCAATTGCGACTCAGTAGACTAGCTTCTCGTGTCGTCCACAGGACAACCTGAACGAATGGGAGCGACGGCGGCTGGATGATCGATCATCAGGACGCGAGCAGAATCCCCTCCATTTCAGGGTCGGCACGTCGAATTAGGACAGGCTACTGCATACCCACACCTTATACGTGGGCGATTGCCAGCACGCACCCAGCGTTGAATTGAATGCGCTTACCACACCAGAGAGATAAACATGCCAAAAGGTTATCTGATCGCACACGTCAGCATTTCGGATGCAACCGTTTACGCCGCCTATGCAAAAGCCGCAGGCGATGCAATGAAGAATTTCAGCCCGAAGGTCATTGCGTCCTCGGGACAGTATGAAATTCTCGAAGGCGAAGCACACGAGCGGCATGTGATCTTTGAGTTCGATTCGTTCGCCGACGCCAAGCGTTTCTACGAGAGCCCCGAGTACCAGGCGGCCAAAGCGCTCCGCGCCGGAGCAGCGGCCGGGACGTTTGTCATTCTCGAAGGGACTTCATAACTCTGAGCGCGAAGCGCTCGAACACCAGGCCCACCGCTTCGACCAGGCGGCAGGCATTCACACGAATCCCTGCCTCCGCTCTTTTGGGGCGACACAGTGTGCGAAAGCGGGAAATAAAGCTTGCCGACGCATTACATTAAGATGCCTAACTAATTCACTGAATCTAAATCCATTCAAGTTTCTCCCCGACGACCTTGACCCCTACCACCCACACCCCACGACGCCAGAATCGCGGGCATCGCCATCAGCGAATCGATCAAACCATCACACTCCAGCGCCGCCGACCCCGCCGGCCCGGCATAGCCATAGCTTACGATGAACACCGGCAGACCGGCCGCTCGCGCGGCACTCACATCGACCGGCGAATCACCAACCAATACGCTGTGCTCAGGTTCCACGTCTAGCAGCCGGCACGCGTGCCACAACGGTTCGGGATCGGGCTTCATTTTGTCGATAGAATCCCCGGCAACCAGCACATCGAGGTAGCGGGCGAGCCCCGTTGCGAGCAGCAGTGGCGCGGCGAGTTCTTTCGGCTTGTTGGTGACGCAGGCGAGCCGGTATCCAAGCCGTTGCAACTCGCCGAGCCCACTCCCCACATGAGGAAAAACACGGCCGAGGCGTCCATTGGTCTGCGCGTAGTGGCGATGGAACACATTCACCGCATGTTCGGCGTCGACGCGCCGAGCCAAACCGGCTGCTTCCAGCGAGCGTCGAACCAGATTGGGCACGCCCTTGCCGATAAAGCCGCTGACAGTCGCGAACGGCAAAGGCGCCGAACGGAACTCGTCGAGCATCTGGCTGACTGCTTCGACGATGTCCGGCGCGGTGTCGACCATCGTGCCGTCGAGATCGATCAGTACGGCTTTGGGTCGCATGCCTTTCACGAGAAGTTCCTGATGCATGCTCAGGCCGACTCGGTCAGCGCGTGGCGATGCCAATGACGCAAGGTGGCCAGATCGACCCAGCGAGCCTCTTCATTCTGGACCAACGAAGGAATCGGCGCGTGCGGCTCACCCAAGTCGGGCAGCACGGCCAACGCGCCGTCGAAGTCATCCTGCGACGTGTATGCGGTCGGTGTCACGATCGTAGGAACGCCGGCCGCGCGTGCCGCGCGCAGACCATTCGATGAGTCCTCGAAGGCAACGCAGTCCGAACCTTTGAGCCCGAGTTGCCGAAGCACGTTGAGGTAGACCTCGGGCGAGGGCTTCTTCTCGTGGGTCGTGCCGGCATCGCAGATTGCGGCGAAGCGGGTCCGCCACGCGGGTCCGAACGGTGTTTGCAGTAGTGCATCGAGATTTGCGGGGGTCGTGGTCGTGGCGATCGCCACTGGAATAGCGGCAGCATGCGCCTCCGCAATCAGACGCGCAATGCCTGGCCGCAGCGGCAAACCGCCATTGCGCACGCGCGCTGCGTAATGGCGCGTCTTGATCGCATGCACGGCGTCGATCACGTCGCTCACGCGCGTGCCGTCCGCTTCTTCCAGATCGGCGACGTGCCAGTAATGCAGCAGGCGCTCCTTACCGCCCGCCACCTTCAAAAGGCGCGTGTAAAGGGGCTCGTCCCAAAACCAGTCGAGACCCGCTTCGGCGAATGCGGCATTGAAGGCCTGCAGATGAGCGGTCTCGGTATCGGCAAGCGTGCCGTCGACGTCGAAGATCAAGGCTTGCATGGTCCGGTGCTCCTGGTTTCATGCAGCCACGATAGCGGAGCCGGATGCCGATTTGAATTCAGAGATTCTTTGGACTTCGTTAAGGCATCCTTTATGTGAACGTGGCATGCGCCGCGCGGCGGCGCGAACGCAAGACAGCGCAAGGCAGCGCAAGTGCGGTGGTCTTCACTTCTTCGCCCGGGGATCAGTCACGAAGCCGATTTTCGTCAGCCCTCCGGCCTGTGCAGCCGACATCACGTCGGCGACGCGCTCGTAGGGCACTTTGCGGTCGGCCCGTAAATGCAGTTCGGGTTGAGGTTTCGCGCGAGCAGCCTCGGCGATCCTCGCGCGTAAAACATCGTCCGCCACGGCATGGCCGTCCCAGAGAATCGAGCCATCCGCCTGCACGGCGACGTCGAGATGCGCGGGTTTGAGATTGTCCGGCTGGCTGCTCGCTTGCGGAAGATCGATTTTCACCGCGTGCTGCATGGCCGGAATGGTGACGAGAAAGATGATCAGCAGCACCAGCATCACGTCGACAAGCGGCGTCATGTTGATTTCGCTCATCAGGCCGCTTTCGTCGTCGTCGGAGAACGGGGTCATTGCCATTTGAGCGCTCCATCGCGTGTGTCGTCGCTCGTGCCGTCATTCGCTCCGCCCGCCACCAGGGGTGCACCGCGCGGCACGATGCGCATGTCAGGACCGGTACTCGACGGCAGTTGCGAACCGGTTACGAAATACGCGTGCAGTCCATGCGCGAAACGCTTGAGTCTCGTCACGATCGACTTGTTCGCGCGTGTCAGGCCGTTATATCCCAGCACCGCCGGTATCGCCACGAACAGGCCGAAGGCCGTCATGATCAGCGACTCGCCGACCGGTCCGGCGACATGATCGATCGACGTCTGTCCCGTCTCGCCAATCAGGATCAACGCGTGATAAATGCCCCAGACGGTCCCGAACAGCCCCACGAAGGGCGCGGTGCTGCCGATCGACGCCAACACCGCGAGGCCGCTTTGCATGCGTGCAATGGCGTCGTCCATCGTGTCCTGCAGGCGGCGCGTAATCCAGTCGGATACGTCGATGCGGTCGTGCAGATGCGATTGCGTCTGCTGATGGTGGGCAGCGGCTTCCTCGCCGGCGAGAGCGAGCGCGAGAAGCGGATTGTCGCGGGGAGTCGACCCCGATGCGTGCGCGCCGAGGCTGTGCAATCCGTCTTCGAAACGATCGGCTTTCCAGAATTGCGCTTCGGCCTGGCGCGTCACGCGCTTGATCCGCATGACGGTCCATAGCTTGATGAGGATCACCGTCCACGACAGGACGGACATGATCAGCAGCGCGCTCAGAATGCAGCGTGTGATGATATCGCCGTTTTCCCAGACATTCGCGAGGCCATAGTGTTGCATGGTGTTTTCCTTTGACTCGGAGACAGGCTACTCGGCCAATCCGAAGATGAACGATTCCGAATAAGCGGCACGCACCGCTTCGCCGTTTTCCCTGTAGGGTTGGCACGCTCCCGCATGGATCGCAGCGAGCGCCGCGTCGTCGAGCCGGGGATAGCCACTGCTCTTTTGAACTTGAGCGGTTTCGATGTGGCCGCTCAGGCCTACTACGAATCGGACGATCGCAGTGCCGCTTTCACCGCGGCGCTTCGATACCTCGGGATAGTCCGGCTTGGGAATAGCGCAGTCGACGTGCGACACGCTCCTTGGGGTACTCGATGCGGGCACGGTGCGCTCGGCAGCGGTTGCAGAAGCATTCGCCGCCGGTGCTGCGGGGGATGGCGCAGCGGCAATGGGCGCAGCCACCGGTGCAGGCGAGCGCGAGGAATCACCGGATGGCGACGGCACGCTCGGCGCAGGTGCTGCGCTGGTGCGCGGCGGCTTGGGATGAGGCTGCGGCAGGAGTTTGCTCCGTACTGCGGGCTGCGCGGCTTGCGGCGCGGCAACCGCAGTGGCCGCGGCGGGCACGGCAGGCTGAACAGGCGCGACAGGTTCGACAGGTGCAAGGACTTGCGGCTCATCCCTCAACAGCATCGCGACGATGGGCGTCGCTTCGACCGTTCGCTCGACTGTCCTGTCTCGCGTCGCCAACACCCACCCAAGCAAGCCCGCATGAGCGGCGATGACGGCGCCCAGCGCCATGACGATACGACGCCGCGATGCCGTATCGATCGCGGTATATCCAGCCGTCGCCATTGCACGTTCGAGCATTGCGGTCGAGGCCTCGCTTTGGCCACCTCCGCGCTCATTTTCCACCCCTACAGCGCGTTTTAGTACTGCCGCTGGTCTCACCGAGTCAATTCGGGAAAATCTCCCGCCCGATGTGCGTTGTCAAACGATCCTCCGATGAACTACTTTGCTTGAATGGCGCGAGCTTTCGCGGCGTAGCGATTTCACTACGGAGTACAACAATGCTGGAGACAAGCTTTCGTATCACAACACCAGGACGGTCCCTCGCTTTCGCTGTCACCACCCTGGCCACCGCCGTTGCGGCGCTTGCGCTCGCCGCGAGTACGGCCTACGCGGCGGCCCCAATAGCCTACGTGACCAGCGAGAAGGCCGGTGTCGGCGTGATCGATCTGGACCAGATGACGTTGACGAAGACGTTTCCGGTCGGCGCCGACGGCCCGCGCGGCCTGAGTCTGAATGCGGATGGCACACGGCTTCTCGTGGCGAACAAGAATACTGGTGACCTGGCGGTGATCGACACGGCTTCGGGTCAGGTCGTCCAGCGTGTGAAGATCGGCAAGAACCCGGAATTTGTGCGCGTGCACAACGGCTACGCATACGTGACCTACGAGCCCGGCGAAGACGGCGGCCCACCGGCCGCCAAAGGCAAGCCAGGTGCTGACGGCCCGCCCGCCGCCAACGGCAAGCCGGGCGCCGACGACGATGACGCCAACAAGCCGCCCGCTGAAATCGCGATCGTCGATATGAAGACCTGGCGCGTGATTCGTTCGGTCACGAGCGGCCATGAAACCGAGGGCATCGAATTTTCGCGCGACGGCAACACCATGCTTGTGACCAATGAGGGCGACGATACGGTCTCGGTCTATCACGTCCGCACGGGCGCGCCGGTCCGAACCGTGAAGCTCGCGGCAGGCGGCCGGCCGCGCGGCATCCGCCTGTCACCCGACGGCAAGGACTATGTCGTCACGCTCGAATCGCTGAGCAAGTTCGTGGTGATCGACGCGCGCACATTCCAGGTCGTGAAGACCGTCGATACGAAGCTCGGCCCTTACGGCGTAGCGTTCGGACCGGATGGCAAGCGTCTTTTCGTCGCCGCGGCGCGCGACAAGACGGTGCAGGTGTTCGACGGGCACAGCTACGAGCATGTCGCCGACGTGCCGGTGGGCCAGCGCTGCTGGCACTTCAGCTTTACGCCGGACGGCGCGAAACTGCTGGTGGCATGTGGCCGCTCCGATGCGGTCTATGTGCTCGATGCGCAGAATTATCAGCCGATCAAGCAGATCGGCGAACTGCCGTTGGCGTGGGGCATCGTCACGTATCCGCATAGCGACGGCTCGATCGAATCGCATTGAGCGCGTTGCCTGTGAGCCGATCGATGCGTCGGTCGGCTCACGCGCATTACGCGTTACTTCCACGCGTAGTGCAGCCCGACCCAGAAACCGCGCGGCGCGCCCGGCCCGACGAACTGCTCGTTGATCGGGTTGGCGCCGTCGAACGTATGGTTCGGGCCGTTGAAGAAGTTCTCGCCGAGCGCGCCGAAGCTCGCATAGCGTTTGTCCAGCAGGTTCGTGATGCTCGCGAAGACCTGAAGCTGTTTGGTCACCTGGTACGAGGTGTCCAGATCGATCAGCAGGTAGCCCGCGATCTTGCCGTTCACATCCTGGTTGTTCTCGTCACCCTGCGCATAGACGCTGCCGCGCCAGGTCAGGTTCGTGCCGATGTTCCACTTCGCGGTGGCCGCGTAGTCGAGTTGCAGCTTGACGGTGTTCGCCGGGATACTGGGAATATGATCACCCGACTTGACGGTGATGTTGCCGTTCTGATCCGCACTGGAATTGCTCGGACTGCTTTCGGTCCAGCTCGACCGGTAGGTCGCGTCGACGTAGCTGTAGCTGGCCGTAACGGCGAGCGGCCCGAGCTGGCTGTGTCCTGAGAGTTCGAGGCCTTGACGGCGCGTGCGGCCGACATTCTGAAAGAAGCCCTGGTTGCTGGTAGCGCCATTGGTGCTGATGAACTCGATATCGTTGTCGAGTGTCGTGCTGTAGACGGCGGCGCTCCAGGTCGTCGCCTGGCCTATACGCCCACGGGCGCCGATTTCAAAGGTCTTCGAGATCACCGGCTGGAGCGACGGATCCGACACGAAGTCGTTCGGCAGTGAGCAGGGCGCGGAAGGGTCCGCACAGGCCAGTTCGATGGCGGTCGGCGAACGCATGCCTTCGTTATAGGTGGCATAGGCCGTGAATGCGGAAGTCGGATTCCAGTTGATGCCGATCGCCGGATTGAAGCGGGAAAACGTATGGTGGCCGTCGAGCTGAGGCTGCGTGCCGCTCGAGTCGCCGATCGTGGCGTCTGCCCAGTTATAGCGTCCGGCGAGCGTCAGCGTCCATTGCTTCGTAAGCGACAAGGTATCCTGCAGATAGATGCCGTAGTTTCCGTTATGCGTTTTTGCCGCGGTTTCCTGCTCGAAATCGCCGATGCCGATGGTCGCGCGTGAAGCGGTGAACACCGCATTCTGGGAAGACTGGGTGTACCGGGAGTTGGCGATATCCGCGGACATACCCGCGACGAACTGGTTCTCCATCCCGCCGAGCTTGCCGAGCAGCGTGAGTTGCAGGCTCGCGCCATAGCTGTCGGTCGAGACGATCGATCTTTCGTTGGTCGCCTGGGTCGTATCGACGTTGCCGTCGTCGTCCACCGCGCCGAAATTCGGATTGGTGTTGCTGCTGACGTTGTCGTTGCGGAAGTGCCGGTAATAGACGTTGCCGCTCAGCTCGACATGATCGTTGAAGTAATGATCGCCCGACAGCGTCGCGTAGGCGGCGCTGTTCAGATTCTGGTCGGGATAGGTATAGGGCTGCTTTGGATTGCCGAGGAATGAGCGCGGAATGGTCTGCGTGCCGTGCAGATCGTTGTCCGCGCCGCCGCCCGAGAACGACAGCGTCGTATCAGCGTCGGTATAGCGAAGCTTGCCGAATGCCTGCCGCACGCGGCTGGAATTCTGCTCCGCCCAGCCGTTGTCGTTGGTCGCGTTGCCGGTCACGTAGTAATCGAGATTCTGACCGATGGTGCCGCCCTGTTCGATCTGGGCGGACTTGCGGCCCCAGGAGCCCACTTGCACCTCGGCCTCGCCGCCTGGGCTCGTCTTGCCGTTTTTCGTCGTGATCGCGATAGCGCCGCCCAGCGTGTTGAGACCGTAGGTCGGATTCGAACCGGGAATCAGCTGGATCGTATCGATCGCCTGTTGCGGCAGCAGGTCCCAGTTGACCACGTCGCCGAACGGCTCGTTCACGCGCACGCCGTCGACGAACACGGAAAGGCCTTGCGGCGTGCCGAGCAAAGGCGACGCGGTGAAGCCGCGATAATTGACGTTGACCTGATAAGAATTGCCCTGCGCATCGGCGATATCGACACTCGGCAGGTTCTTCGCGAAGTAATCGGTGAGCGTGCTGCGGTGCTGTTGTTCGAGATCCGGTGCGTGAACGGTCTGCACATTGGCGGGCACTTGCGAGAGCGGCGTGCCGATACCGAGAAGCGGCGTGGTGCCGACGATGACGATCGGCGCGAGCTTCACCGTATCAGCCTCCGGATTCGCGCCGGCCGGCGCGGCGGCCGACGCCGCTGAGGGCGTGGCCGCTTCCGTCTGGGCCCACGCCGAAACGGACAAACTCGCGAGGGCGCCGCCGAAGCAGAGCGTGAGGCCGGCCCGCCGGCGCAAACGTGGCAAGTCCGGTAAGCGAGATGCGCGGTGCGCGCTGGATGGCGTGTTCATCGTTCTGTCTCCGGCCGGATCGACGCTATCTTCATGAGCGCCACCGCGTTGCGGCGTGCGTAGCGCTTTCTTTCTGTGTGTGCAAAGCTTCGCATACGCCGGCGCGCGAAACCCGGGAGCTTTTCCCGATATCGCGGGGAAGCGTTCCCAAACGCGCTGCAACATACCGCTGTGTGTAATCGGCCTGAGTAGAATGCAAACGTGACGAATGCAAACGTGATGGCAAGCGACCCCTCGAACCCTTCTTCAGTGCGCTCCGTACCACCGCATTCGGCGGTGTGGCGCGACCTTGCGTGGGTGTTTGCGCTGTCGGTGCTCGCCGCCGTGCTGAGCGCGAGGTTCGATTTCAGCGAGCACGCTTACCGCTGGACGCGGGGCCTCGAGCGCTTCCAGCTCGACGAATTGCCGGGTACGCTGTGCGTGCTCTCTATCGGCCTCGCGTGGTTTGCATGGCGCCGTTACCGCGACGCGCGCCGCGAACTGAGCCGGCGCTGCGCACTGGAAGAGCAGGCTGAGCGCCTGCTCGCCGACAACCGGCGTCTCGCCAATCAGGCGCTGCAAGCAGAGGAACTGGAGCGCCGCCATCTGGCGCGCGAGCTGCACGATGAGCTAGGCCAGTACCTCAACGCAATCTCGCTCGACGCCGCGCGCATCCGCGATTTGTCCAGCACACGCGAGCCGGAGATACATCGCGTCGCGCTCGGCCTCATGCAGAGCGCGACCCACGTCTATCGGCAGATTGGCGGCATGATCCGGCGACTGCGGCCGATCGGCCTGGACGAGTTTGGTTTGCCGAGCGCGCTGGAGCATTGCGTCGACGGCTGGCGTGAGCGTCTGCCGGACGCGTCGTTCTCGCTGACGATCGAAGGGGACTTTGCCGGTCTGAGCGATGCGCTGACCATCACGCTTTACCGGCTCGTGCAGGAAGGGCTGACCAATGTGTCGAAGTTTGCCCGCACTGCACGCGTGGAAGTGTTCATGGTGCGTGCCCCGCGCGAGTCGCACGAAGGGCATGACGCCGGGCTCATCGATGAAATCGTCGTCACCATGGCCGACGACGGCCCCGGCGTCGACCTCGACAAGCCGCGCGGCGGGCTCGGCCTGATCGGCATGCGCGAGCGGGTCGAGGCGCTAGGCGGCGAGTTTCACGTGGCGAGCAAGCCGGAAGGCGGTTTCCTGTTCTGCGCGCGGGTGCCCGCTCACGCAGGGCTTGCCGAACCGGTGAACTGAAGCCCGAGGCGGCTTGCCATCTGGGCGAGCTGCACGCCGTTGTCGGCGCCGAATTTCTGCCGGATCACGGACTGATGATTGGCCACGGTCTTCTGGCTCAACCCCAGCTTCTCGGCAATGCTCGGCAGCGTATAACCTTGCACGAGCAGTCGCAGCACTTCGAACTCACGCGCCGACAACTGTCGTCCTGGCGGACCTTCGCTGAACGCGTTGCGCAGCGCGAGCGCCTGCGAGATATCCGGGCTCAGATAACCGGCGCGCCGGGCGATGGTGCGCACCGCCTCCACCAGCACGTCGGGGGCGCTGGCCTTGGTCACGTAGCCGAGAGCGCCCGCATCGAGCGCGCGGCGCACGAAAATCGCGTCCTCATGCACGCTGAAGATCAGCACGCGAGCGTCCGGCTCGCGCGCGAGCATACGGCGCATCGCTTCGATGCCGCTGGCGCCCGGCAACGACACGTCCATCACCACCACGTCCGGGCGCAGCGCGCAGAAACGCTGATAGGCCTGACTGGCGTCGGCGGCCTCGCCGCACACATGCACGTCGGCATTCTGTTCGAGCAGACGCCGGTAGCCCTCGCGCACCACCGCGTGATCGTCGACGAGCAAGACGGAAATGTCTCCCGCTGTCATGGTCAGCCTCCTGTGCCGCCGTGTTCGCCGGTCTTCCCGCATGCCGCAACGGACGCCAGCTTGCGCGAATTGGCGTCGTTGCGAAACAGGATCGGCTGCTCGCGCGGTTCAACTGCGGCGGCCGCGCGCCGCGCCACGTTCACCACCTTCAAGACCGTGTCATGCGACGGCGACTTGTCGCAGACGGGGTCGGCATTGGCCGCATCGCCGGTGAGTAGATACGCCTGGCAACGACAGCCGCCGAGGTCGCGTTCCTTTTCGTCGCAACTGCGGCACGGCTCTTTCATCCAGGCGAGGCCGCGAAAGCGGTTGAACGCGTCGCTCTCGTACCAGATTTCGCGCAGCGGCGTGTCTTTGACATTCGGCAGCACGAGTCCGGGCAGACTGCGTGCGGCGTGGCAGGGCAGCGCCGCGCCGTCCGGCGCGACGCCGAGAAACACCGCGCCCCAGCCGTTCATGCAGCGCTTCGGGCGTCGTTCGAAATAGTCCGGCACGACGAAGAAAATCTTGCAGCGCTCGCCCTGCGTGCGGCGGTAGCGTTCGACTACCGCTTCGGCTTCGTCGAGCTGTTCCTGAGTCGGCATCAACTGCGCTTCGTTCTGATGCGCCCAGCCGTAGTACTGCGTGTTGGCGAGCTCCAGGTATTCGGCGCCCATCGCGAGCGCCATCTCGATGATCTTGTCGACGTGCGGCAGGTTATAGCGATGCAGCACGCAGTTGAGCACCATCGGAAAGCCGTGCTGTTTGATCGATGCGGCGACGCGCTGTTTCAGATCGAAGGTGCGGGTGCTGCTCAGAAAGTCGTTCAGTTCCTGCGTCGAATCCTGGAACGATAACTGGATGTGGTCGAGGCCGGCCGCTTTCAGGTCGCCGAGCCGCTTATCGGTGAGACCGACGCCGGAGGTGATCAGATTCGTATAAAAGCCGAGCTTGCGCGCCTCGGCGACCAGCACTTCGAGATCATCCCGCACCAGCGGCTCGCCGCCTGAAAACCCCAGTTGCGCGGCGCCGAGCGCGCGTGCCTCGCGCAGCACGCCGATCCATTGTTCGGTGCTCAACTCGCGGCTGTGATCCGTATAGTCGACCGGGTTGTAGCAGAACGCGCAGTGCAGCGGGCAGCGGTAAGTCAGTTCCGCGAGCAGCCAGAGCGGCGGCGCCACACCGTCCGACGTCGCTTGAGGTTGCGCCGCGGCAGCAGGTTGTGAGAGATCGGTCATCGCGCTACTCCAGCCAGCCGCGCAACTGCGCGTCGGCAACGAACGCCCGCACGTCCGGACCCAGCCCGGTCGTGTTGAACGCCTGCTCCAGGTCGGCGATCAGAGCGTTCATATCGCGCGTGCCGTCGCAACGTTTGAGGATTTCCGCCGCGCTCTGATTGAGCTTCACCATCCCTTCCGGGTAGAGCAGAACGTGCGCGTTCTGCGCGGGCTCCCATTGCAGACGAAAGAGCTTGTTGATGGTCGGACGATCGGCGGTTTGCATGGCGCCGCCGGCGCGTGGCAGGTCGTTCATTGCGGAAAGGCCTTTTCGATCGAATCCAGCATGGTCCACAGGATATCGAGCTTGAATTGCAGGATCTCCAGCGCGCGTTCCTGTTGTTCGCGCCGTGTGAAATGATCGAGCGTGACCGCGAGCCCGTGCTCTACGTCGCGTTGCGCGAGCGAGATGCGCGAGCGGAAATACGCGAGGCCTGACGACTCGATCCACGGATAGTGTTCCGGCCAGGTCGCGAGCCGGTCGCGATGAACCTGCGGCGCGAACATTTCCGTGAGCGACGAGCAGACCGATTCCTGCCACGGCGCGCGGCGCGCGAAATTGACATAAGCGTCAACGGCGAAGCGCACGCCGGGCGTCACCTGTTTCAGCGACCACAGGTCGTCGCGCGAGAGGCCGACCGCGTCGCCCAGGCGCGCCCATGTTTCGATGCCGCCTTCCTGATCGCCATAGCCGTCGTGGTCGAGAATGCGCAGCACCCAGCGGCGGCGTGTCTCGCGATCGGGGCAATTCGACAACACGGCCGCATCTTTGAGCGGAATATTGATCTGATAATAGAAGCGGTTTGCGACCCAGCCGCGTATCTGTTCGCGGGAGCAGCCACCGCTATTCATCTTCACATTGAACGGATGATGGATATGGTAAGCGGTGCCTTTCGCCCGCAACTGTGCTTCGAATTCTTCGCGGGTCCAGGCGGGACTGTCGCCCCGTCCGTTCGTCTGCGTGTCGTGCGGCGGCGCCGTGCCCAAAGTGTCTTTCGCGTTCATGCCGTCTCCGTTTTCTGCTTCATGGCTATGCTTTTGAATTGACGCTTCATAACCTGACTTCTGCAGTCATGCTTAACGTCATATTTCGAACGTCATTCCGTCGTACGCTACCTCGATGCCGTGTTCGGTCAGCGTGCGCCGTTCTGGCCCATCCTCGACGAGAATCGGATTGGTGTTGTTGATGTGAATCAGCACCTTGCGGACATTGTGCGCGTCGAGCGAATCCAGTACCTCGATCATGCCGCCCGGCCCGGATTGTTGCAGATGGCCCATATCGGCAGCAGTCTTCTTCGAGAGACCCAGGCGGATCATTTCGTCGCCGGTCCACACCGTACCGTCGACTAGCAGCAGGTCAGCCTCACGCATCGCGGCGAGCACGTGCGCTTCGATCGCGCCGAGTCCGGGCGCGTAGAACACGCGCTTGCCGGTCTGCCGGTTCGTGATGACGAGCCCGATATTGTCGCCGCGCTCGGGTGCGTTGCGATGCGGCGAATAGGGCGGCGCCTTGCTCGACAGCGGCAGCGCGTCGATCTGTACGCCGTTGAGTGCGTCCACGGCGAGCGGCGCGCCGTCGAGTGCGATACGGCGATGTTCGACGCCGCAATAGTGCGAGAGGATCGGCGCGACCGGAAAACCGCTGCACAGGTCCTGCCAAACGGCATCGGTTGCGTAGAGCGGCAGTGGCGTGTCGCGCTCGCGCAGCATCAGCAGGCCGGTGACGTGGTCGATCTGCGCGTCGATGACGAGCACTGCGGCAATGCCGCTATCGCGCACGCGGCGGGCCGGCTGCAATTCCGGATTGGCGGCGATCTGCGCGAGCAGATCGGGCGACGCGTTGACGAGCAGCCAGTCCTCGCCATTCGCACTGACTGCGATCGACGATTGCGTGCGGCGCGTCGCCTTCAGCGTGCCGCGCCGCACGCCGTCGCAATTGTGGCAATTGCAATTCCATTGCGGGAAACCGCCGCCCGCCGACGAGCCGAGTACCTTGATTTTCATGCCGCGCGGCGCAGAACGCGCCCCTCGTGAGCGGTTGGAAGGAACATCGTTGCGAGTGCGTGGGCAACACGTTCGTGCAGCCTCGGGTCGCTTGCCAGATGGCCCGCGCGCACGCATTCGACGTGGGCCGCGGGAACGGCGCGCGCGAGGCGTCGCAGATTGCCCGGCGGGCAGACTGGATCGCGCGAGCCATGCACCGCGGCGAGCGGCACGCCGGCCGCGGCAGCGTGGCGCGCCAGCGCGAGCAGACGGGTTTCGCCGAGCCAGCAGCGATGCATCAGGTAGTGGGCCTGAATGCGGTATTTGCCGACCAGCTTGCGTACGTCTCGACGCGAAGTTCTTGCGGGCGAGTGTGAGCGGCGCGAGTCGGCGCTGGCGAGCACGGCATTTTCATAGCCGCGCCATGCGAGCGCGAGCGCATGCTGGGTCGCTTCCTTTGCATCGCCATCCCGTTGCAAGCGCTCATGGCAGCGGGCCAGCAACGCGGCGGGCCGGTCGCAATGCGCGGCCGTACAGAGCTGCGCCCATGCCCGTGGCGCGTGTTTGCGCGCCGTGACGAAGAGCCCGCGGACCTCGCGCAGCGAAGTGAGAAACAGTCCACGCATCACCACGCCCGTCACCGAGTGCGGATGCCGGCCGGCGTAAGCGAGCGCGAGCGCGGCGCCCCACGAGCCGCCGAGCACGCCCCAACGCTGCACGCCCAGGCGAACGCGGATCGCTTCAATGTCTTCGATCAGCCGATCCGTGCGGTTATGGCGCACGCTGCCGTGCGGCGTCGAGGCGCCGGTGCCGCGCTGATCGATCATCACGACCCTGAAGCGCGTCAGATCGAAAAGCCGCAGCGCGCCTGGCTGGCTGCCGCTGCCTGGACCACCGTGCAATACGACGACCGGCACGCCGTCAGCTGCACCCGCCACCGTGAACGACACACGATGCCCGTCGCGCGTGCGCAGCGTGTCGACCTTCAGCGGTGCAGGTGGCGACGCCTGCCGTGAAGCGCGCCGCGTCATGGCAACATCCTCGCAAGCAGATTGTCGCGATCGATCAACTGATGCTTGAGCGCACCCGCCACATGCAGCACGATCAATACGATCAGCGCATAGCCGATCGCCTGGTGAAGCCCGAAGAAAAGTTCGCGCAAGCTCGCGTCATCCCAGCCCCACTTTGGCAGCGCAATGCCCCAGAAGCGCGTGCCATAACGGTTGAACGACGAACCGAGATAGCCGCACACCGGCATCGCGACCATGGCTACATATAAAAGGCCCTGCGTAGTGCGCGCGGCGGCGCGTTGCCACGGTCGCATCGGCGGCAAGGGCGGCCCTTTGAAGGCCGCACGCGCCATGATGCGCAGAAGCACCAGCAGGAAAACCGTCAGTCCGACCGACTTGTGAAGGTTGAGCAGCGTCGCCTTGAGAGGCAGCCCCTTCGGCAGTCCGACCATATACAGTCCAAGCGCGAGCAGGCCGATAATGCCGACGGCAATCAGCCAGTGCAACGCGATCATCGCGCCGGCATAGCGCGGTGCGGGAGCGTGAGCACCCGAAGATAGGTGGGGAGAATGCGCCATCGTCATGCCTGTCTCCTTCGTTATCCGGTGTTTCTGCCGAACACCGTTTGCCTGGCCGCTTTGCGGGCCGACCGGTTCGGCGGCTAGCTCACGACCAGTATTTCGCCGCGTCCGTCGACTGCGAGATCACCCGTATGGCGCGCCGGCAAGCTCGCCGTGCGCCACTGCGAGAAGGGCGCGATTTCATCGGCGAGACTGCGCACGAGGAGCGCCCAGAACACGTCGAAACCGCGACCGCCGCCGGTAAACGTCGGCGGCAAGCGCGTGGGCCGCTGGGCAAGCACGAGCGTGCCGCGTCTCATACCATACGCATAATGCGCGCCCAGTTGCCCGGCGATACCAATGGTGCCGGCCACGAGCCGCGACGCGGCAAAATCGCCCGCATTGCCGCCGACCAGCACGAGGCCGCGGCGCATGCGATCAGCAAGCCGTGCGCCCGCGTTGCCATGAATCGTCAGCGTGCCGCCTATCATGCCTTCCATGTCGCCGGCGAGTGCGCCGGCGGCAAAATCGCCGCTATGGCCGGTCACGGTGAGGCGGCCGCCGCGCATTTCACATGCGGTGAAATGGCCGGCGTCGCCGTGAATCTGCAACGTGCCGCCCGCCATCTGGAAACCGCTAAAGTCGCCTGTCGAACCGTGAACGACGATATGCCCGTCCGCCATCCGCGCACCGATACGATCAAGCCAGGGTGCCGCGTTCTCGATCACCAGCATGGCGCCAGCGTGAGGCGCTGCGGGTTCGGTGGTGGGCTCATGGCGCGACACGTCGAATATATCGCCCACGATACACCTGTCATTGCCCGCGGGCAGGGCGAGGCACTCGATCTGCGCCACGCTCATCGCCGCGAGCGACGCCGGCTGCAGCGCGGAAGCGTCGACGCGGAAACCTGGGGCCGTTTTCACGCGCAGCGTGGTGTGTTGACTCATGCGCGGCTCCCGTCGAGGCCTGCGGCAAGGCTGTGGAGATGAAAGTGGTAAGGCCCCAGCTTGCCGCCGTAGTTGCCCGCCGAAATCCGCAGCAGGCCCGCCGCCTGCCCGAGTCCGGTGGCCGCGGCGATCCCCGCGCTCATCGCGGCGCCGACATCCGCATCCGTGAGTCCGTCGATCACGATTTCGAGCACGCAGCCGACTTCCGCGCTCAGTTCGCTGCGCGGCGAGAGACCCGTGAGGGTGGGACAGAACGCGTCGTTGGTGGAGGCGCTCGCGCCTTTGTATCTGGAGCCGACCTTCGAACCCGAGCGCACCACGCCGCCCGGGAACGGCATGATCACATTCCGCAGCTTGCGCATGGCGGCGACCGCCGCTTCCGAGGCGGCGAGCGCGGCGTCGATATCGCGCGCGAGCAGGATCAGGTTGCCGCCGCCCACGGCCTTGACGGTCAGCGCGGTGTCTTCGCAGACGAACTCGCCGTCCATGACCGGCACGCGCCAGTAACGCGTGTCGCCGAGCATCTTCGAGATTTGCCAGCCATCGCCGAAAAAACGCAGCCCGCTGCCGAGCGACGCCCGATCGGATAGCGGCGCGCCGCTCGTGTCAGGATCGATGCCGCCATACACGGCGGTGGTCGGACACGTGAGCACGCATTGTCCGACGCGCCGCCCGATCTGTTTGGCCAATTCCTTCGACGACACCGCGAACAGCAGCACCGTCACACCCGGCCGGCCATCGGGCGTTTCCGCGGGCGGCAGCATGCGCTCGACGCCGGCCTCGCAGCCGCAGCCGATCACCGAGGTCGCGAACCCCGTCAGCGAGTTGGCGGCATGCATCGCCCACGCCGGCGTATGGGCGGTGATGACGAGCCGGGTCGCCTTCATCGGAAAAGCTTCCGCGAAGGTGGCGTCGATCGTGGTGCCGTTGATCTGCAGGGTCGCCGGTTCGCTCATTGTGTGCGCTTCACTTTGTGCTCAGCCGTTCGCGAGACATTCGACCGGCAGCAATCTGCCGCCGCGGCAGCAATTGCAGATCTCGTCGTCGCTGATGGCCGCATGCGCGAAGTTGCTCGCGAGATTAGCGTCGCTGTAGGCGCGCAGCGTCTTCTCAATGCCGCGATCGAATTCGGGCGAGACGAAATGGATGCCGCCCGTGGGCGTGGCGACGAGCGTGCCGTCGCGCGCGACCAGTTCGCCGTCCTTGAACACATAAGCGGGCGACGTAAACATCCGCTCGCGGTCCGCGACATCGCGATAGACGGCAATATCCGCCGCGGCGCCCACGCCCAGATGGCCCCGGTCGCGCAGTCCGAGCAGGCGAGCCGGTCCGGCGCGCGTGATGATGGCGATCTCGTACAGCGAGAACTCGCGTTGCAACTGCGGCAACGCGCTCGCCACTTGCGCGTCGGCATTGAGCTTCGCGAGCTGCTCGTCGCGAAACGATTTGTCCATCAGCAGACGGATCAGATGCGGATAGCTCGTAAACGGGCCGCCGTTCGGATGATCGGTCGTCATCGCGACACGCCACGGGTCGTCGACCAGCAAAAAGATTTCAAGCCCGATGATCCACTGCAATGCATTCACATAGCTCTGCTCGCGATAGCGGAACGGCACCACGCCACAGCCCGCGTCGCATTCGATATCGCCGACCACCCATTTGTGCGGCCGCGCGAGCGGCGTGTTGCGGAACTGCATCATGGTGTCACCGGAGGCCGTGACGGTCTGTCCGAAGATGATCTGGCCGACGTCGATCGACACGTTCGGCCGCGCGTTCACCGCTTCCGCGATCTGCCGCGCGCCCGACGAAAATTTTTGCGGACCCTCGGTGCCATAGCTATGAAACTGGATATGCGTGAGATGGATCGGCAGCCCGTCGGCGGCATCCATGGTGGCGATCGTCGAGTCGATATTGCCGGGCACGCCGAGATTGCTCGCGTGCACATGCAGCGGATGCGGCACGCGCAGTTCGGTCAACGCGCGCGACAAAGTGTGCAGCACATCGCGCGGCGTGATGCCGTAGTGCACGTGCGGCTCGTCGACGTTGAGCGAGCGCTGGTTGAATTTGAATGCGGAGATGCCGCCCGGATTGACGACCTTCACGCCGAGCGCCTTGCTCGAGTGAATCGTCCAGCCGATGTAGTCGCGCAGACGCTCGAAGTCATTGCGTGCAGCGAGCATCTGCAGGAACAGTTCGTCGTTGCCGAGCATCACATACGCGCCGTGGTCGATGATCGGCGTATCGCCCATTTCGAGGTGCGTGTGGCGTGCGTTGGACGGCATCATGGCCGGTTCGAACGCGGCCGTGTAGCCCATCTCGGCGTAGCGGTAGCCGGTCGCGAGCGTGCCGGGCGTGCACACGCCGCACGACGGTAGCCGCAGGTAGCGGCCGTTCGCGTCCTGTACCGCTTCGTAGGCGGCGTCCCGCACAGGATCGTCGCGATGATCCTCGGGTAGCAGCAGGCGCGAAAGATTGGTCTTGCCGCCGCCGATATGCGAGTGCATGTCGATACCGCCTGCCATCACGATCATGCCGGTGGCATCGTATTCATGATCGGCCGGCGTGGTGGCGGGCAGGTCGACAACGCGGCCGTCGCGGAACGTCAGATCGCGGCGCTCGCCGTCGACGCCGTTCGCCGGGTCGTAGATCGTGCCGCCTTTGAGCCGGACGAGACTCATGACTGCACCTGTGCGGCGGGCTCGGCGACGAGTCGCGCGGCCAGTTGCGAGACGATCGCCGCCACCGAGGGCAGCGCCGCGCCTCGCGCAGGAGAGAGCGGCATGACGACCGAACCGTCGACACGAAACAGATGGCCGCCGCTATCGATGCCAGGCGTCGCGACCGGAATGAAGACCGTGGCGCCGCCGCGCGCTTTGGCGGCGTCGGCTAACGCGGGATGGCCGAGCACGATCGCCGGCACGCTCTCGTCGAGCGCTTGCGGCCATGCCGGCGGTGCGAAGCTGGCGACCCACAGCAGGGCATCAATTTCGCCCTCGGCGAGCAGTCTGGCCGTGCGATAGCGATACGGATCGTAGTCGAGCGGCGCCGCGCCGGCGATGCGTGCGGGCGTCGAGACACGCGTGCGGAGCGGCAGACCCGAGAGCCAGGTCACGGTCTGGTTGACGGACAATGCGCCGTCGTCGCCGCCCAGCGCGAGACAGCCGGCGCGTACCGTGCGGTTTGCCGCTTTGACGATCCGGTTCAAGGCTTCGATCAGCAATGCGGCGTGCGGGCCGGGCAGTGCGGCAGGCTCGTAGACGAGCACGGTGTAGTGCGCGGCGGCGATGCGCGCCTGCAGCGTGGCCAGTGCTTGTGCCGCACCCGTGCCGTCGTCTTGCAACGTGCCGGCTTCACGGCCTTCGGCTAGCGCGGACCAGAGCGCGAGCGTGTCGAAAGGATCGGCGTGCGGCAGGAGCGCTTCGATGCGCGTATTCGCCAGGCCGCTCGCAGCCGGGTCGGGCGTGCAACCGACGAACACCAGCTCGCGTTGCTGCGGCGTGCCTTCCAGCGTACGCGCGAAAAATCGCGGATAACGCTGCGACGGCTGACAGCCGAAAAACACCAGCAGATCCGCACGCGAACGCACTTCGGAAAGCGTCGTGAAAAACGAGCCGCGATCCTGCAATGACAGCGTGGCCGCGCTCATTGCATCGCCGTGCAGATGGTCGAGGATCGCGCCGCAGCCGGCGGCGAGCGTGTACAGCGCGCGGGTGCCCGCAACGTCCGTGGTCAGCGCACCGAACAACGGGCGGCGTGCCGACGACAGGATCCGCGCCGCGCTCGCCACTGCGGTATCGAGATCCGCGTCGTGTCCGTCGACGCTGTTGCGGCATGCTGCGTCCGCATTGCCGAAACACGCAAGCGCTTGCGCGAGCCGCGGGCATTCGGTATCCGGCACGGCGAGCGTGGCGTCTTCGCGCGACTCGACGACGAGGTCGTCGCACAGCAGTGGGCAGAACGGGCAGGTCCAATCGCGCGTCACCGTCGAGGCGGGCACGTTGGCCGCGGCCGACGGGTTCGGGGACGATGGATCATTGGGCGAGAGGTGCATGGCCGCATTTTTAGCAAGCTCCATGCCGATCTGAATACAAGCCGGTGGCGCGGGTGTGCGACGCGTCGCGCGTGGCTTATGTGGCCATGCGCTTAAAGCAATCGATACGGTCGCGGTTTTCGCTGCACTGCGCAGTCGTGGCGCTGATTCGGCGACGCGCCTGCCGGCTGCGCCGCACAGGTTGTGTGTCAACCTGGAGCAGAGTGTCACGAACTGCCACAACAGCTTGCCGTTCGTTTACATGCACACCCTCTCCGCCGATTGGCATGGAATTTGTATGGCTCGCTTAGGTGGACTCGGTGAGTGGCATGCCGATTCGGCGATCATGCAGCGCGGACGCCACGAGCCACGCAGAAGCGCCAGTGCGGGCTGCTGCCGCCATATCGTCGCGATCACGAATGCCGCCTGCTCCGATCACGGCGGTTTGCGCGGGTGCAGCGGCACGAATGCGTTCGACGGTGGCGAGATCGGGGCCGTCGTAGCTGCCCACCTGATCGAGTGTCATCGCGATCACTCTTCGAGGCCACCATATGGCGGTGCGTTCGAATGCGGTAGCGGTGAGCAGTTGGCCGGCGCGATGGTCGAGCGAAAGGATCGGCGAGAGTCCGGCAGCGTCGGCGGCGCAGAGCGCGTCGAGGTCGTGGAGCGACTCGGTGCCGAAGACAGGTACGAGAGTCGCAAGATCGTGCGCAGGAGGTGCGTTGTCGCGGTGGCTGTTGCGCTTGCCGGTGGCTTCGATGCGTTCGAACAGCGTATGCATCGACGAGTAGTCGGCATAGCCCGCGTCGAGCCAGATGTCAGTGCCGGGCAGGGCGGCACGCAATGCAGCGAGCGTCTCGACATGAGCGCCTTGCTGAAGGATCGCGCCGAGGTCGGCGATATAGAGCGTTCGTGCGCCGCTTGCGGCAAGCAGCGCACGGGCGATGTGAAGCGGCTCGCTGGTGGTGGCGAGCGACGAGCGGATCGGCCGATAGGCCGTGCGTTCGCCGCGCACCGCGCGCACCACGTGTCCGTCGAGCAGATCGAGAACCGGTATCACCTGCATAGGGGCGCGTTCCTTTGACCAAGATCTTTGTCTTCGAGTATCTCACCGGCGGCGGTATCGACCCGGCGCATGCCGGCGCGGCGAGTCTTGCCGACCTGAGCGCGCTGATCGTCGAAGGCCGGGTGATGCGCGACGCGCTCGTGAACGACTTGCGCGAACTCGACGGTGTGCGAGTAAGCTTCGCGAGTTCGCGCTTCGAAACCGTCGACCCGGCGCTCGCTCATTGTAGGGCCGCGCAAGGGGAGTCGATGACGGCTTTCGTCGCACGGGTGGCGCGTGAACACGATTACGCGTGGATCATCGCGCCGGAATGCGATGGGCTGCTGCTGCGTCTGTACGATGCGGTGGGCGCGGCGCGCTGGCTCGGCTGCGCGAAAGAAGCGATCCGCGTGGCGTCGAGCAAGAGCGCGACGGCGGCGTGCCTCGCGGCGCATGGCATCGCCACCACGCCTGCGATCGAACCCGGACAGATCGAACCCGGACAGGCCGAACCGGCACAGGCCGATGAGCGGCGCGGCGAGCGTTGGGTCGTGAAACCCGACGACGGCGCGGGCGGTCTCGATACCTTCGTGTTCGACAATTTCGTCGACGCCTGCGCCGAATACGAAGCCCGCGCGGCCGCCGCACGCAAACCCGTACTGCAGTCATGGGTCGAAGGCGAACCGCTCAGCCTTTCGCTCGTCTGCCGCGCCGAGGGCGTGGAACTCGTGAGCATCAACCGTCAGCAAATCAGCTTGAGCGCAGGCGACGCGGGGCAGCAACCGCGCATCGTCGAATTCGACGGCGTGACGGTCAACCAGATCGATCCGGCCGGCGACCAGGGCCGCATGCTCGACGTGCTCGCGCAACGCGTCGCGAAGGCGATGCCGGGCTTGCGCGGCTTTGTCGGCATCGACGTGGTGTGGCATCCGCAGCGCGGGCCGGTTGTGATCGAGGTCAATCCGCGGCTGACCGTCGCGTATGCCGGCCTTTCCGAGGCGCTGGGCGGCAATCTCGCACGCACGCTGCTCGCCGCGCACGGGGTGCGCATCGAACGATCCGGTCCGGCGGCGCGCAACCATGGCGCGCCGTGTGCCTGCGGAGCCCAGCCATGAGCGCCGCGCATGTCACGGTTAAGCATGCAACCCCCGCGACGGAACAACGCGCGCCCATATTCGGCTGGGATGTCGGCGGCGCGCACGTCAAGGTTTCGCTGACCGATGGCCACGGCGCCGTGCTCGACATCGCGCAATGGGCGTGTCCGCTGTGGCAGGGGCTCGACCATCTCGAGCGAACCATCGACCTCGTCTTCGAACGCTGGCCCGCCGCGCAGACAGCGGCCGCGCAACACGCGGTGACAATGACCGGCGAGATGGTCGACCTGTTCGAGGACCGCGCGCAAGGCGTGCGGGCGATCGCCGCCGCGCTGGCGCAGCGGCTCGGGCCGCGGCTGCGCTTCTACGCCGGCGACGCAGGCTGGCTTACGCCGCAGACCTGCGCGGCCGGCTGGCGCAGCGTCGCCTCGGCGAACTGGCTCGCGACCGCGCGCTGGGTGGCGGCACGCGTATCCGACGCGCTGCTCGTCGACATCGGCAGCACCACCACCGACATCATTCCGCTCGCGGGCGGCTGTGTCGTCGCGCGTGCCGCGACCGATGCCGGGCGGCTCGCCACGGGCGAACTCGTGTACCAGGGCGTGGTGCGGACGCCGTTGTGCGGTATCGCGCAGCGCATCGAATTCGCCGGGGCGGCCGTCAACGTGATGAACGAATGGTTTGCGACCACGGCGGACGTCTACCGGCTCACGGGTGAACTGGCGCCGCAGTACGACCTTTACCCGAGCGCCGACCAGGGACCGAAGACGCAGAGCGCAAGCCGCACACGGCTCGCGCGGATGATCGGCCGGGATGCCCATGAAGCGGACCCGGCCGAATGGCGCAGGTTCGCGCTCCGCTGGCGCGAGTTGCAGATGCGCGAAATCGGCGTGAATCTGGCGCGCGTGACGGCGGCGCACCCTGAACTCGCCGCCGCGCCGCTGGTGGGCGCCGGCTGCGGACGTTTTCTCGCGGCGGCGCTGGCGCGCGAAGAGGCGCGTGGCTACATCGATTTCGGCGCGCTGGCGGCGGTGCCGGCGAGCCGCCTGGACTGGGCCGCGACGTGCGCGCCGAGTGTGGCGGTGGCATTGCTGGCGGCGTTGCACCACAGCGAAGCCATCGACGAAAACCGCAGCGCGGCGCCGCGGGCGGCGTGAGGCGAACGACTTGAGGCGAACGACTCGGCGTGGCGCAGGTTTGCCGCGCGAGGCGGAAAAGCCGCTGCCAGACGCGGCGCAACAGGCAGACGTGTCACGCAGTTGAGCAAACAGCAGGCAAATGCAGTCAATCGGAAGCGAGGACAACGGTCATGTGGGTGGTCAAGATCGGGGGCAGCCTGAGTCACGAGCCGACGCTGCGCCACTGGCTCACCGAGCTCTGTGAAGTGGGGGGCGGGCGCGTCGTCATCGTGCCCGGTGGCGGCGATTTCGCGGACAAGGTGCGGCAATACCAGAGCGAGTGGCGCTTCGACGATCTCGCCGCCCATAACATGTGTCTGCTCGCCATGACGCAATACGCGATTCTCATGCAAGGGGTGTTGCCTGAACTCGTGCTCGCTTCGAGCGAGGCGAAGATCCGCCGAGCGCTGCGCGACGGCCATGTCGCCGTATGGGTGCCGACCGCGCTGATGCGCGACACGCCGGACGCGATGAGCAATTGGGACACCACCTCGGACAGCCTCGCCGCATGGCTCTCGACGATGCTCAACGCCGAGCGGCTGATCGTGGTGAAGTCATGCCCGATCTCCGAGGGCGAGCGGCTCGAGACGCTGGCCGCGAGCGGCGTGGTCGACCGGTGTTTCGTCGACTATGTGAACGAAGCCAACTACGTGGTCGAACTGCTCAACAAGGACAATGTCGCGTTGATGCGCGACCGGCTGCTGAATACGCCGGTGAGCTAGCGTTTCGCCGCGTTGCGTGTCGCCGTCCGTGCGGCGACATGCGACGAAATGCGACGACTTGCAACGACATGCAACGACATGCGCAAGCGGCAAGCGCGCCTTAGAAATGGGCCACGCCCGCGGCGCTCGCATCCGCTGCGGCAACGGCGCCGCTCACCTCGCCCGCAGGACGATGCAGCGCGGCGGCCCATTGCGCGACGCGTTGCGGATCGAGCCGCGAGCGCCGTCCATCGACACAGAGCGCCGTGCGAAAACCCGCCACATCCGGCGCGAGCGCACGAATCTGGTCGTACTGCGCCCAGCCGAGCGAACCGGCAATGCCGCTCATGGCGCCGCGCTCGCGTGTGATCCGCAGCCACTGCGCGAGCGTGTCGCTATCCACGTGGTCGAACAGCGTGCTGCCGTCTTTGCCGGACGTGTCGAACATCACGCCCACGAAGCCGAGCGTGGCCGCGTAAGCGACCAGCTCGCCGTCCATGCCGCCGTCGCACAGCAGCACGGGCACGACCGCCGCCGGCAGGCTGGCCAGTTGATCGAGGCAGCGCCGCGCGCCCGGTCCGGGCGTCACGCCCACTTTCACATAATCGACGCCCGCGCCGCTGACTTCGATGACGCGTGTGGCGATCTCGTCCAGTGCGGCCGACGGCACGTCGCCAATCGTCGCGCTGATCGGCTTGACCGGGTAATGGGCGCGCAGCCGGCGCGCGATCCGCGTGATGTCGCTAATCGACACACCGCCGAGCGCACCCGCGTTCGGCTCCTTCAGGTCGATCAGGTCGGCGCCGGCCTGGGCGGCGTCGAACGCCTCGTCGTCCGAGCGGACGCTCGCGAGCAATGCGGTCATCGAGATTCTCCGAAACACGGGAAAGGCTAGTGGGATACCAGTTCGGCGGCCGAACCGCCGGAAGCTGCGAGATTGTCGCGGTGCCGCGCGATCGCGGCCGTGAGCCAGCTCCAGGCGGTGAGTTCGACCTCGCCAGCGGTTTTGTCGATGGCGATCTGCAGGTAGGCCATTTCGCGGTCCACCTTGTCGGCGGGCAGCATGAAAAGCCGGCTGACGAGAATCGCGCCTTCCACCACCGCGGCCTGGGCGCGGTTAAAGCCGCCGAACGGCGCATGGTTTTCGCGGTGCACGCATTTCATGCGCAGCACCGGGCGCTCGTTGTCGTCGCGGAGTTCGTCGAGTTCGAGTTCCGTATGCGCGAGCGACTCGGCGAGCCTGACGCTGGCCACGCGGCTTGCCGCGAGTGTCGGCCAATCGGTGGCGCAATGCGTGACGCAGCCGGCGAAGATGCGCACGTCCGTGGTGAAGTTCAATACCGCGGCGCGCGATGCGACGATATTGTCGAGCGTCACCGAAGGACGAAAAGGGGAGAGGATGACGAAGTCGCCCTCATAACGGGCTCCCATCGGCGCGATATGAGGACGGCCATCGCACGCTGCCGTGGTGACGATCGTTTCGTGGATCATGGCTGGGAACGCGTGTCCTGGCAGCGCCGAAAGGCCGGCCGTCTAGCTAGGGATTAACCCACCAATCCGCAGAAGGGCCGCGTCTCGCGGCCCTTGCGGGCTTAACGCGTAGCGATATACATCGTGATTTCGAAACCAAAACGCATATCGGTGTAGCTCGGAGTCGTCCATTGCATATGTGCTTCCTCCATGTAGTGATACAGCGTTGCGCCGTCGGTCCGGCGTGATGCCGAACTGCATTGGCGTTCATTACCACGCAAGCTCCATGCCGGGTTTTCGACCACGCGGCGTGGACCGCGCACTGACGCGCCGCAATACAGCGTTTGCCGAATTGCACCGGCGCGGCGACCGGGCGGGCGGCACGAAACTGTGACGCCGCGCACTGTTCCGGGAATGCAGCAAAGTGTTCCATGACGGGCAGACGCTTGCTGTCCTCCTGTCACGCCATGCTTGCAGTTCCCATATGAACCATTGTCCACCGTTCCGAGCGCGGGTGTTGAAAATTCGCTTCGCGTTTCCGTGATGGATAACGGATCGGTTAAGTCTGCCAAATAAAATCGTGAATTCTCAATGACTGCGTTCATGCCTACAGTGCACACAAGCGCTTCGTTCTTCTGGCAGCGCGCCTGTTCACACTCGAGGATACGTCATGAACGATTTCAGTCAACCGGTGATCGATTCCATACACAAGCCGCGCGATGCGGCGAACCCTCGCGAACGGTACGCCGCGGGCGTGATGAAGTATCGCGAGATGGGCTACTGGCAGCCGGATTACACGCCGAAAGATACCGACGTGATCGCGCTCTTTCGCATTACGCCGCAACCCGGCGTGGATCCGGAGGAGGCGGCGGCGGCCGTGGCAGGCGAATCGTCCACGGCGACCTGGACCGTGGTGTGGACCGACCGGCTGACCGCATGCGACATGTACCGCGCGAAAGCCTATCGTGTCGATCCGGTGCCGGCCTCGAACGCCGGCGAACCGCAGTACTTCGCGTATATCGCCTATGAGCTCGATCTGTTCGAAGAAGGGTCGGTCGCGAACCTGACCGCGTCGATCATCGGCAATGTGTTCGGCTTCAAACCGCTCAAGGCGCTGCGTCTCGAAGACATGCGCATACCTGTTGCTTATCTGAAGACCTTCCAGGGGCCGCCGACCGGCATCGTCGTCGAACGTGAACGGCTCGACAAGTACGGACGGCCGCTCCTTGGGGCCACCGTCAAGCCGAAACTGGGACTGTCGGGCAAGAACTATGGTCGCGTGGTGTACGAAGGATTGAGTGGCGGGCTGGATTTTCTGAAGGACGACGAGAACATCAATTCGCAGGCGTTCATGCACTGGCGCGACCGTTTTCTGTTTGCGATGGAAGCGGTGAATCACGCGCAAGCGCAGACGGGTGAAGTGAAAGGGCATTACCTGAACGTGACGGCCGGCACGATGGAGGACATGTATGAGCGCGCCGAATTCGCGAAGGAACTGGGTTCATGCATCGTAATGATCGATCTGGTGATCGGCTGGACCGCGATTCAATCGATGGCGCGCTGGGCGCGCAGGAACGACATGATCCTGCACCTGCATCGCGCGGGACACAGCACCTATACGCGCCAGCGCAATCACGGCATTTCGTTTCGCGTGATCGCGAAGTGGCTGCGTATGGCGGGCGTCGATCACGCGCATGCGGGCACGGCGGTCGGCAAGCTCGAAGGCGATCCGCTGTCGGTGCAGGGCTATTACAACGTGTGCCGCGAGGCGCACAACGAGGTCGACCTGTCGCGCGGGATTTTCTTCGACCAGCCGTGGGCCGGCCTGCGCAAAGTGATGCCGGTGGCCTCGGGCGGTATTCATGCGGGACAGATGCATCAACTGCTCGATCTGTTTGGCGACGACGCGATCCTGCAGTTCGGCGGCGGCACGATCGGCCATCCGGCCGGGATTCAGGCGGGCGCGGTGGCCAATCGCGTCGCGCTCGAAGCCATGGTGAAGGCGCGCAACGAGGGCCGCGACATCGTTCACGAAGGGCCGGACATTCTCGAAGCCGCGGCGCGCTGGTGTACGCCGCTCAAGCAGGCGCTCGATACGTGGCGGGACGTGACCTTCAACTACGCGTCCACCGACACGCCGGATTTCGCCGCCACGCCGACCGCCGCTTGAGCGGCGGGCATTTGAAGATTCTCCGCGCAGGTCTGACCGCAATGCCGCCGCACTGCGCGGGAGACTGTCGGCGCCGTTCCGAACGCTGCATTCATCAACGAGGTACGTCATGCGTATTACACAGGGCACGTTTTCCTTCTTGCCGGAATTGACCGACGAGGAGATCAGCTTGCAGATCGACTATGCTCTGCGCCAAGGCTGGGCCTGTTCGGTCGAATTCACCGACGACCCGCATCCGCGCAACACCTATTGGGAAATGTGGGGCCTGCCGATGTTCGATCTGCACGATGCGGCCGGCGTGATGCAGGAAGTGAAGGCGTGCCGCGAGGCGCAGCCGCAGCACTACATCAAGATCAACGCATTCGACTCGGTGCGCGGCTTCGAGACGATGCGGCTGTCGTTCATCGTCAACCGTCCGGACGGGGAGCCAGGGTTCCGCCTGACGCGTCAGGACGGCCCGGGACGGGTGCAGCGTTACGGGTTGTCGGGCTACGCGGGCGACCGGCCGTCGGGTGAGCGATACGGGCCGGCGCGTTAGAGGATGGCCTCGCAATGCGAGGCTCGATGAACCGCCATGAGCAGAAGGAGTGGCCATGACCGAAGCTGCCGCCATCGACGCGAACGCGCCGGACACGAACGCGCCGGTTTCCGCAGAGCGGGACGCTGCCGCTGCCGCGCTGCACGACAGGCGCGCGCCAGCGCCGCAGGTCGATCTCGCCGCGCTCTATCGCGATTCCGGCATCGGCGACGTGCTCGCCGAACTCGACCGCGATCTGGTCGGGCTCGTTCCGGTGAAGACCCGCATTCGCGAGATCGCGGCGCATCTGCTGGTTGAGCGCGCGCGCGATTCGCTCGGTCTCGCGAGTGGCGCGCCCACCTTGCATATGTGCTTCTCGGGCAATCCCGGCACGGGCAAGACCACCGTCGCGCTGCGCATGGCCGAAGTGCTGCACCGGCTCGGCTACATTCGCCGCAATCATCTGGTTTCAGTTACGCGCGACGATCTGGTCGGCCAGTACATCGGCCATACCGCGCCGAAAACGCGCGATGTACTGAAACGCGCGATGGGCGGCGTGCTGTTCATCGACGAAGCGTATTACCTGTACCGCCCGGAAAACGAACGCGATTACGGTCAGGAGGCGATCGAAATCCTGCTTCAGACCATGGAGAACCAGCGCGACGATCTGGTGGTGGTTCTGGCCGGATACGCGGATCGCATGGAAGTATTCTTCGAGAGCAATCCGGGCTTTCGCTCGCGCATTGCGCATCACATCACGTTTCCCGACTACGACGGCGCGGAACTGCTTGACATCGCCGAGCGCATGCTCGCGACGATGCACTACCGTTTCGACGCCGATTCGCGGCGTGCTTTCGCGGACTATCTGGCCCTGCGCACCCGACAGGCGAATTTCGCCAACGCCCGCTCGGTGCGCAATGCACTCGATCGCTCACGGCTGCGCCAGGCCAATCGTCTCTTCGCCACGGCGATGCAAGGCGGCGCGCCGATCGACGCAGCCGCGCTCACCCTGATCGCCGCCGCCGACGTGCGTGCGAGCCGCGTGTTCACTGAACCGCTCGCCGCAAACGCCGGGGCGCCTGCGTCCTCTCATGCAACGCGCGCCGTGCCGGCGCCGCCAGGCTAAACGAAAACAATCCTCAGGAGATCGCTATGCAAGACGGACGTACGACGCTTTCGAAGTTTCTGATCGACACCCTCGACCGCCAGCCCAGTTCGGCGGGGACGGTACGTAACGCCGGCCTCTCGGCGCTCCTGATCGACGTCGCCGCCGCGATCAAGTCGATCTCCGCGATGCTCACCAAAGGCGCGCTCGGCGGCAACTACGGTTCCGCGCAAAGTCTCAACACGCACGGCGAAGAGCAGAAGAAACTCGATGTCGCGACCAACGAAATCTTCGTGCAGCAATGCGAATGGGACGGACTGCTGGCGGCGATGGCGTCCGAGGAAATGGAGAGCGTCTATTCGATTCCGCCTGGCTACCCGCGTGGCGACTATCTGCTCGCCTTCGATCCGCTCGATGGTTCGTCGAATATCGACATCAACGGTGTGGTGGGGTCGATCTTTTCGGTGCTGCGCAATGGCGACGGCAGCGTGGACAGCAGCGTGGACGGCAACGCGGGCGAGCCGCGCGGCACGATCGGCGAATCCGCGTTTTTGCGGCCGGGCCGCGAACAGGTGGCGGCGGGTTACGCCGTCTACGGCCCGTCGACCATGCTCGTGCTCTCGGTCGGCAACGGTACGCACGGCTTCACGCTGGAGCGCGACATCGGCAACTTCGTGCTCACGCATTCGAATATCCGCATTCCCGAAGACACCGTCGAGTTCGCGATCAACGCGTCCAACGAACGGTTCTGGGAACCGCCGGTGCGCCGCTATGTGCAGGAGTGCAAGGACGGGCGCAGCGGATGCCGCGCGAGCGACTTCAACATGCGCTGGATCGCCTCGATGGTCGCCGAGGTGCATCGCATCCTCATGCGCGGCGGCGTGTTCATGTACCCGCGCGACTCGAAGACGGCGGCTATGGAAGGGCGCTTGCGGCTTCTGTATGAAGCCAGCCCGATGAGTTTTCTCGTCGAACAGGCGGGCGGTCTGTCGATCACCGGGCGCGAGCGCATTCTCGACGTGGTGCCGCGCGCGCTGCATGGACGCGTGCCGGTGATTCTCGGCTCGAAGAACGAGGTGGAGCGCATCGGCCGCTATCACGGTGAATACGACCGCGGCGAGGATCAGCCCTTCAGCTCACCGCTTTTCAGCCGGCGCTCGCTGTTCCTGCCGGGTTTCACCGCCTAGCGGTCCGAATACCCAGGCTCGCGAAGCGCGGCCGAGCAGAACACTACTATCCGGAGACAAGCGCATGTCAGTCAAACACCCGATCATCGCGGTGACCGGTTCGAGCGGCGCCGGCACAACGACCGTGATGAAGAGCTTCACCCATATTTTCCGGCGCGAAAAGATCAACGCGCAGATCGTGGAAGGCGATGCTTTTCATCGTTATGACCGCAACGGCATGCGCGAGGCCATGAAAGAGCACGAGCGGGATGGCGCGCCGAATTTCAGCCATTTTGGACCGCAAGCGAATCTCCTCGAAGAACTCGAGTCCCTGTTCGCCAGTTACGGCGAGAACGGCACCGGAAGGTTGCGCCACTACGTGCATGACGAACCCGAAACGCGGCTCTACAAGCAGGATGCCGGAACTTTCACGCCGTGGGAGGACGTGACGCCCGACACGGACCTGATGTTCTATGAAGGGCTGCACGGCGCGGTGGTGACCGACGATATCGACATTGCGCGGCACGCGGATCTGCTGATCGGCGTCGTGCCGATCATCAACCTCGAATGGATCCAGAAACTGCATCGCGATCAGACCATGCGCGGTTACTCGCACGAGGCCGTGGTCGATACGATCCTGCGGCGCATGCCTGACTACGTGAACTACATTTGCCCGCAGTTCTCGCGCACGCATGTGAACTTCCAGCGCGTGCCGACGGTGGATACATCGAATCCGTTTATCGCGCGTGAAATTCCGCAACCGGACGAGAGCTTCGTCGTGATCCGTTTCGCTCGCTCGAAGGGGATCGACTTCCAGTATCTGCTGACCATGCTGCACGACTCGTTCATGTCGCGCCCGAATGTGATCGTCGTGCCGGGCGGCAAGATGGGTCTGGCGATGCAGCTGATTTTCACGCCGATGATTCTGCAACTGGTCGACCGTCGGGCGCGCGCCTGAGGCGCCGCGCAACACGGTCCGTCCATTTCGAGCAAGGAGACATTCGATGAGTGCCGTCGCAGAATCCGTCGCAACACCCGCAACCCGGCTGATGGCCGACGCGCTGCGCATGCTCGCGATCGATGCGGTCGAAGCCGCAAAGTCCGGTCATCCCGGCATGCCACTCGGCATGGCCGAGATTGCCGTCGCGCTGTGGGACCGGCATCTGAAACACAATCCGCGTCATCCGGCGTGGCCCGACCGCGACCGCTTCGTGTTGTCGAACGGGCACGGCTCCATGCTGTTGTATGGGTTGCTGCATCTCACCGGCTACGACCTGCCGATCGAGGAACTCAAGCGGTTCAGGCAATTGCACAGCAAAACGCCCGGGCATCCTGAAGTGGGCGTGACCCCCGGCGTCGAAACGACCACTGGCCCGCTCGGGCAGGGATTGGCGAACGCTGTCGGCATGGCGCTCGCCGAGGCGCTGCTCGCGCGCGAATTCAACCGGCCCGGCCATTCCATCGTCGATCATCGCACGTATGTATTTGCCGGCGACGGCTGCATGATGGAGGGCATTTCGCACGAGGCGGCCTCGCTCGCCGGCACCTTGAAGCTCGACAAGCTCACGGTGCTGTACGACGACAATGGCATCTCGATCGACGGCCACGTCGCGCAGTGGTTCGGCGACGACACCCCGGCGCGTTTCGCGGCGTACGGCTGGCATGTCGTGCGCGAAGTGGACGGACACGACGTGGACGCGGTCGACCAGGCCTTGGCGCGCGCACGCGCAACGGACCGGCCGACGCTGATTTGCTGCCGCACGGTGATCGGCAAGGGGTCGCCGTCAAAAGCGGGTACGCACGATGTACACGGCGCGCCGCTCGGCGCCGACGAAGTCGCGAACATGCGGCGGGTGCTCGGTTGGCCGCATGCGCCGTTCGCAATGCCCGCAGAGGTTCGCGCGCTGTGGGACGCGAGCGAGCGGGGCGCGAGCGCTGAAGGCGACTGGAACACGCGTTTCGCAGCCTATCGCAAGCACTATCCGCATGAAGCGGCCGAGTTCGAGCGCCGCACGCAAGGCACGCTGCCCGCGCAGTGGCGCGATGCGGTCCGCGCGATGGTGCGCGACGCGGACCACGCGGCCGAATCGATTGCAACCCGCAAGGCCTCGCAGCAGGCAATCACCGTGCTGGCTCGCGCATTGCCCGAACTGTTGGGCGGTTCGGCCGACCTGACCGGCTCGAACCTCACCAACTGGAAAACCTCGGTCGACGTGCACGCCGACGACAACGGACTGCGAGGCGGCAACTATCTGCACTACGGCGTGCGCGAATTCGGCATGAGCGCGGTGATGAACGGCATCGCGCTGCATCGCGGGCATATTCCGTTCGGCGGCACCTTCCTCACGTTCTCCGATTATTCGCGCAGCGCGTTACGCATGGCCGCGTTAATGAAGACCCGTTCGATCTTCGTGTTCACGCACGACTCGATCGGCCTCGGCGAAGACGGGCCGACGCATCAGTCGGTAGAGCACGCGGCGAGTTTGCGGCTGATTCCCGGACTCGATGTCTGGCGTCCGTGCGACACCGTCGAAACCGCTCGCGCGTGGGCGAGCGCGGTGGAACGCGACGGCCCGTCGTGCCTGCTGTTGAGCCGCCAGAATCTGCCGTTCGCCGCACGCAGCGGCGAACAGATCGACGCGATCGAGCGCGGCGGCTATGTGTTGCGCGACTGGCCGGCGCAAGCTGGGCAAGCGCGGGTCGTGCTGATCGCCACCGGCTCGGAAGTCTCACTTGCGCTCGATGCTGTCGTGCTGCTCGCCGAAGCGGGCATCGCCGCGCGGGTCGTGTCGATGCCGTCCACCAGCGTGTTCGACCGGCAGCCCGGCGCATGGCGCGACGCGGTCCTGCCGCCGGGTGTGCCGCGCGTCGCGGTCGAAGCGGGCGTGCGGGCGTTCTGGCGGCAATACGTGGGACTCGAAGGCGGCGTGGTGGGTATCGATACCTTCGGCGAATCCGCCCCCGCTGCCGCGCTGTTCGAGCATTTCGATCTGACCGCGCGGGCCGTGGTGGACGAAGCCCGCCGCGTCGCGCAACGCGCGCGATAACGCCGCCATGCGGCACGCCGCGACCCAATACGTTCAGATCCGATTCGACTTCGAGGAGTTTGCGATGCCCTTCATAGCACTGCGACAACTATTGGACCACGCGGCCGAGCACGGCTACGGCGTGCCCGCCTTCAACGTGAATAACATGGAGCAGATCCACGCGATCATGCAGGCCGCCGAAGCGACCGCCAGTCCGGTGATCCTGCAGGCGTCGGCGGGCGCGCGCAAGTACGCGGGCGAACCGTACCTGCGCCATCTCGTGCTGGCCGCGCTGGAGGCGCATCCGGATATCCCGCTCGTGCTGCACCAGGATCACGGCGCGAGCCCGGCGGTGTGTCAGCAGGCAATCCGCTCGGGCTTCACGTCGGTGATGATGGACGGCTCCTTGCTGCCCGACCAGAAGACGCCCGCAGCCTACGAGTACAACGTCGACGTGAGTCGCCGGGTCGTGGAGGCGGCGCATGCGGTGGGCGTTTCCGTCGAAGGCGAACTCGGTTGTCTTGGCTCGCTCGAAACCGGCACGGCGGGTGACGAGGACGGTGTGGGCGCCGAAGGCCAGCTCTCGCGCGACGAGTTGCTCACCGATCCGCGCGAGGCGCAGATTTTCGTGGAGGCGACCGGCGTGGACGCGTTGGCGATTGCGATCGGCACGTCGCATGGCGCATACAAATTCAGCCGCCAGCCGACCGGCGATATTCTCGCGATCGACCGGATCGTCGAAATTCATGAACGGATTCCGAACACGCATCTCGTCATGCACGGTTCCTCGTCGGTGCCGCAGGAGTGGCTCGCGGTGATCCGCGAATACGGCGGCGAGATTCCCACCACATATGGCGTGCCCGTCGAGGAAATCCAGCGCGGCATTGCGCATGGCGTGCGCAAGGTCAATATCGACACCGACATCCGGCTCGCGATGAGCGGTGCGATGCGCAAGTCGATGGCGAATGCGCGCGCCGAATTCGACCCGCGCGCCGCGTTGAAGGCGGCGACGGCAGCGGCGAGCGCGATCTGCGTCGAACGTTTCGAGGCGTTCGGCTGCGCGGGTCAGGCGTCGCGCATCAAGCCCTTGCCGCTCGATGCGATGGCGCGCCGCTACCACTAAACCACTGACCTGTTTCCAAGGAGACGCCCATGCGTGATTTCCTGATCGCCCCATCGCTGCTGTCGGCGGATTTCGCCCGGCTGGCCGACGAGATTCGCGACGTGACCGCGGCCGGCGCGGACTGGATTCATCTGGACGTGATGGACAACCATTACGTGCCGAACCTCACGGTCGGGCCGCTCGTGTGCTCGGCCATTCGCCCGCATACGTCCGTGCCGATCGACGTGCATCTGATGACGATGCCCGTCGATTCGCTCGTGACCAGCTTTGCCGAAGCGGGCGCGAATACCATCAGCTTTCATCCGGAAGCGTCGCTGCACGTACACCGGACCATCGAGCTCATCAAGACGAGTGGCGCGCGCGCGGGACTGGCGCTCAACCCGGCCACGCCGCTCACGGTGCTCGACCACGTGATCGAGCGGCTCGACGTGGTGCTCGTGATGTCGGTGAATCCGGGTTTCGGCGGGCAGGCGTTCATTCCGCAAACGCTGGATAAACTGCGGGCGTTGCGCGAACGGGTCGATGCGACGATGCAGCGGACCGGACGGCGCTTGCTGATCGAGGTGGACGGCGGGGTGAAGGCGGCCAATATCGCGCAGATCGCGGCGGCGGGCGCGGATGTATTCGTGGCGGGTTCCGCGGTGTTCGGCGCCGGCGACTACGCGCGGGCGATCGCCGCGATGCGCGACGAACTGGAGCAGGTAAACGAAGACAGCGAAGGCGCTGGCGCATTGGCGATGGCGCAATGAATGGACGCTCGGGCGCCGGCCTTCAGCGCTTTTTCATCGTCTCGCCCGGCGCGTGCCACGCCGTGAGGTCCTGCTCGGGACGCTCGACCGCGCAGCCCCAGTCGAGCGGCTGGTCCTGATCGAAACGCTTGCCGAGCCGCCATGCGATCTCCGCGCGCGCGAGCTGGACGCCCATATAGAATGCGTGGCCGCCGTCGGCTTCGAGATGCAGGTCAGGGTAGAGCGCGAATGGGTCGCCTGCCTGGCGATGGCCGTCGCGGTTGTAGACATGAATGCCGTCGGCGCTGACCTGGACACGGAAGTTGGGGTCGCGCACGTCGCGGGCAAACTCGTCGATTTCGGCGGCGCTGTACGGAAACGGGCGTTTGGCATGAACGGTCGCGAGATCGCTGTTGATGCCTTTGGGCAGCACCTGCGCCTCGCGGGCGGCGTGCATCACCCGGCGGGCTACGTCGGCTTCGCGCACCGCGCGCCGCGCATGCAGGCTGACTGACGTGGTGAGCACCGCGCTCACGCGAAGCTCCGCGGCCATGCCGAGCAGGACGGCGTTGATGCCGCTGGTGTCGGCCTCGGTCAACTCGGTGACATTGCCGATGCCCATCATGATGGCAATATCCGGGTAACGCTCGCGCAGCCGGACATAACGCGCAATCGACGCGGCAAGGCCGAATGGAATCGGATCGAGAATCGGGTCGGCGAGAAACGCGCGTCCGCGTGCGGCGAGCAGCTCGATCGCGGCGTCGAGCGAGGCCGGATCGCCCGGTTCGCGGGCGACGAGGATCGGCGTGGACGGCACCTCGTCGGCGATCCATAGCGTATCGAGGTTCAGGCTCATCAGATAGTCGGCGCCGGCGCGGCCGCCGCGCAGCAGTTCTTCGCTACGCATCGAATCGACGCTCACACGATACCCCTGGTCTTTCAGCAGGCGCACCGCGTCTTCCAGATGCGGAAACGGCGTTTCGGGCAGGCAACCAATGTCGATCACGTCTGCGCCCTGCGCGGCGTACTCGCGCGCCCGCGCGGCGATGCCGTCCAGGTCGAGCCGAGGCGCATCGACGATCTCGGCAAAAATATCGGTCTCGTAGCGCGTCAGGTCGAAAGGCTGCGCCTCGCGGCCGAAGAATTGCGGCAGATCCTTGACCTCCTCCGGGCCGCGCTCGAACGGCACGCCGTAGTGTTCGGCCAGCGCGGCGAGATCGCCACGGCAGCGACCCGGCACGATCACGCGCTGTGCCGCGAGCGGAAGAGGCACTCGGCGGCGGATCATGTCGGCCGTCATGAGTGCCGCGACCTGCAGGCCGATTTCGCGAATCTCCCAACTGAACGGCGTCGGCGCCATGCTTTCGAGCACGCGGATCAGGCTCTTTTCGGCGAGCCGGCCAGTCAGGAAGACAATGTGGTCCATGTCAGTACGGGTCGGTCCGCGCAAGGCGTATTGATTCCCACTCGGCGAGCCGCGACCGCAAGGCGCGTGGGGGCTGTTTCATGCGAGATTTATGCGAGATCGAGAGTCGACAAGCGTTCAGCGAGCGCCGCTTTCAGTTCATCCAGCGAGCAGACGAGCGTCGTGTATTCGAAGCGCGACAGGCGCTCAACGTTGTCGAGTTCGATCGCCCGCGGACGCAGTTCGACCCATTCGTTCGGGCTTTGCGTGACCACGGTCGGTTCCGTGTCGCATGCAAAGACAATGCCCGGAATGCATTGCTTGCCCGCCTGCGCGTACATATTGGTCGGCAGCGTATCGGAGATGCCGAACGCGCATTTGGCCACCGTATTGCTGGTGGCCGGCGC
Organism: Paraburkholderia sp. RL17-383-BIF-A; assembly: GCF_046028015.1. NCBI lineage: Bacteria > Pseudomonadati > Pseudomonadota > Betaproteobacteria > Burkholderiales > Burkholderiaceae > Paraburkholderia > Paraburkholderia sp. RL17-383-BIF-A. The sequence goes on from NZ_JARESR010000022.1 coordinate 46,660, forward strand.
GATCACGACAGTGTGATACATGCCGTGATAGAGCATGCCGACCGGCACGCCGCTCGCGCTATTGTCGCGAAACACGCGAAAGTGCTTGCGCAAGGTCGGCAGCGGCCAGCCGTAAAGCGGCAGCACTTCTTCCGCGGCTGCGGAAAGGAAGAGGTCGACGCGCGGCAACTCGAGCGCGAGCGCAATCGACTCGTCGAGCAAGTGGCCGGAGCCGGTTACGCACCATGCGAAGCGCGCATCGGGCTTGAAGTCCGCGAGATTGCGAGCGGGCGCCTGGGTCATGCGTTACAGGGCGGCGATTCTTCGGAGGGCGAATCGTCGGGTGACAGTCCGTCGGGCGGCGCGCCGTCGAGCGCCGAGCCGTCGTGCGACAGACGGATGTGCAGCCGGCGCATCTTCCGGTACAGCGTGTTGCGGCTGATGCCGAGCGCCTTGGCGACGTTGCTGACATTCCAGCGATGCTCGTCGAGCAGCGTGAGAACGGTTCCGCGTTCGTTCAACTGGATCGCATTGAGCGCGGAAAGATCCGCTTCGTCGGCGAGATGCGGTTCGGGGTCCACTACCGCCGTGCGGGAAGCCGCCACCAGTACGGTTTCCGGCCCACGTTGCGTGACTTCGGCAGGCAGGTCTTCGCAGCGGATCGGCTGCCCGTCGCACAGCGCGATGGCCATCTGCAACACGTGACGCAACTGGCGGATATTGCCGGGCCACGCATAGGTCAGTAACGCGTGTTCGGCTTCCGGGGTCAACTCGGGTGGCTCATCGTCGGATTCGTTTTCGAGCAGATGATGAATGAGCGCGAGCTTGTCGATCCGTTCCGCGAGCGGCGGCAGATTCAGTTCGACGCCTTTGAGCCGGTAATACAGATCCTCGCGGAATTGCCCGCTATGCACGAGTTCGAGCAGATTGCGGTGACTCGCGCTAATGAGCTGAAAATCGACCTTGATGGTCGTCTCGGCACCGAGCGGCGTGACCTCGTGTTCCTCGATCACGCGCAGAAGCCGCGCCTGCAACGAGAGCGGCATGTCGCCGATTTCGTCGAGAAAGAGCGTGCCGCCGTTGGCCTGCACGATCTTGCCGCGCCGTCCTTCGCGCTGCGCGCCGGTGAACGCGCCGGCACGATAGCCGAACAGTTCGCTTTCGATCAGGTTTTCGGGCAGCGACGCGCAGTTCACCGGCACGAATGGGCCCGCCGCGTGCGGGCTGATGCTGTGCAGCGCCTGCGCGAAAACTTCCTTGCCCGTGCCCGTTTGCCCGCGGATGATCACCGGGATTTTGCGCTGGACCACGCGCGCCGCAAGCTGGATTTGCGAAGCCATGCGCGGGTCGCCGAATTCGAGGTGCGCGATTTCGTCGAGCCGGGCCGGCGCCGGCCGTTTGTCGACGGCGCTGGCGCGCGCGGCCGGCGCTGTCACCGCCACCCTGGTGCCGCGCCCCGCGCTGCTCTGCGGCGTTTGCGCGACGAGAAAGAAGCGGTTGGTCGCGTTCGCGCTATATACGGTGACAGGATGAAACGACCCGCGAATGCTGCGCGCGATCATGTCTTCGAGCGATGCATTGAAGGCTTCCTCGATGCGCCGGCCACGCAATTCGCCGAGTGTGCGGAAACCGAGCTGAAAGAGGGCGCTGCGATTCGCGGCGAGCACCGTGCTGTCGTCCGCGACCGCCAGTTTGCCGCCGTGCAGCGTACCGACGAATTCCGGGCGGCTGTGGAAGTGGATCATGTTCGCGTGCCGGTAACGCGCATCCAGCAGGCGGTTTTCGATCATTTGCCGCGACATGCCCACGAGCACCAGAGAATGCTGCTGGAGCAGCTTCGAGCGGCTCGTCACGTCCAGCACGGCGGCAATCTCGCCGCGGTCGTCGAAAATCGGCGCGGCGGAGCAGGTGAGCGACGTATAGCGCGGATAGAAATGTTCGTGCTGGCACACGGCGATGCAGTCGCGTTCTGCCAGACACGTGCCCATGCCGTTCGTGCCGGCTTCGCGCTCGCTCCACAAGGCGCCGACGCGAAAGCCGTCTGCCGCCACGGCTTCAGCGAAAGGCACCGACGAAACCTGATGGACGATCATCCCACCCGCATCGACCAGCACGACCGCCAGTTCGGGATCGGCCAGTTGCTGATAAAGCGTGGTCATTTCGAGCTTCGAGCACGCGATCAGATCGCCCATGGCATCGCGGCGCGAGCTTAGTTCGTAGTCCGTCAGGACCGGGGGCGTGACAAAACGGGAAGGGTCGAGCTGGAATTCGTTCATGCAGCGCGCCCACGATTGAGCGACGGGTTCGCTCGTCGGTCGCGTTGCCAACTGATGGTTGACGACGTTCAGAACTTCACGGACGTGCAGCGTGCTGTCAGCAAGCAACGACATAGGGCCTGTCTCCGTTGCGTCAGTTCGTGCGCGCCGGTCCGCATTGCGTTGCATGAATTCTGCTTCGCGATGTGCGCCACGAGTGCCGCTTTATCGATACTGTCTTCCCCTTGCGCCGCGGCTTCTGCGGTCCGTATGCGCACCGAGTGATTCGCCGTTATGTCAGGCGTCGGCTTAAAACTGTACGCCGGATGTCGCTCCCGTTCAACAAGAAGTCGCCATAACCCTACATGGCGTGCCCGATTTTTGCTTTTCCCGAAGCCATGCCGAGAAGAGCGTTTCCAGCTCGCCGGCAGCAGGGAGAGTGTTGCAGGTTCGGCGCAGAGTGCTGCGCGTGCTGTCACCTGACCTGCTTTATGTTTACCCGTTTGCGTTTACCCGAATCCCGTCGTCTAACTCGTCTTGCTCAATTTTTTGCCGCACTGCGGCGGAGTACACCATGGACCGTATCGATGCCGTTCGCCTTGCCAGTTTCTCCGCTGCCGGCGCGCCGGGCGCCGCTGTCCCATCCGATTCGCCCGCTACCGGCACGCGGTCCGGGCGGATGGACATCGTTTTTATCGAGGAATTCATCGGTCAGACGATTATCGGTATCGACAGCAGCGAGCAACATATGCTGCAGCCGGTGAGGATGAACCTCGCGATCGGGGTTCCCGCGATCCGTGCATGCACGACGGATCGTATCGAGGACACGATCAACTATGCGGCGGTACGCAATGCGCTGCATGCGCTGCTCGCCGCGCACGGCGTGCGCCTGCTCGAAGCGCTTGCCGAAGCGGTGGCGCGACTGCTGATCAACGACTTCGGCGCTCATTGGGTGCGTGTGGCGCTCGCCAAACCTGCCAAGTTCGATGACGTGGCGGCCGTCGGCGTGCAGATCGAGCGGCAGCGCAGCGATATGGCCCAACCGGCCACGAGTCTCGTGGGGTATGCGTCGCTTGGAGCAGGGTTGATTCCGAACTGAGCGCGACAGAGCGGCGCGGCGCCGTTGCCGGCTCCGCGCGCCAAGGCCCTCACACGCGTCACACGCATCACACGCTCGGCTATTTCGCCGACGCCGTTTTGTCGGAGCCTATTCCGCAACTGTGATAGGCGTCCGTCTGCAACGTGCGGAATTTCTTCGTCTGCGCTTTAGCGTGGTCGACCCGAAATTCCGAGCCGCCTTCGCCGCCCAAGGTTGCGTACTTCGAGAACGTCGACTGAGCGACGAAGTCATCGTAGGACAGCTTGGCGGCCATCTTGTCGATCACGCACGAGCATTTATAGACGTTCACGAAATCGTGCCCGTTGTCGTCCATGCAACTCAACACGTATTCGACGCGGCCCTGCGTCGGGTAGTTGTAGCCCCCCGCCGGGGCAGGCGCCGTGGGCGTGTCGCCGTCCGCCCAGGCGAGCGGTACCGCGAGCGCGATGCAGGCGAAGGCCGCCAGCGCACGACATCGTATGGTCATCTCATGCCTCTATCAAAGAGTTCGCGCTTCAGCCCGGGGCCCGCGTAACGGCGGGCGCCCGTCGCATTCACGCGAACTCGCGCACACTCAGTTCGGGGCAAACGGGTGCGCGACGCTGCCCTTCTTCGCCACGACTTCCGCGGCAGTCGGTTCACCGGCAACCGCGCGCTGGATCGCCTCACGCGTTGCCTTGTAGTTGAACTCCTGAATCTTCTTGTCGTCTTCCGCCTGCCAGTGAATGAAGACGCCGACGCACAGGAACAGATCGTCCGCCTCGTCCTTCGGGATCGTGCCGTCCTCGACGCTGTCTGCGACAGCGAGCGCAACGGCGTGCTGCGCGGGGCCGAACATCTGCACGGCCTGTTTGGCGCCCTTGATGGTCACCTTGTTGAACAGAATCGTGTTCGGCTTGGTGAGGAGGTTTGGTGCGATGACGGCAAGTAGCGATGTAAAGCCATCCTTATTATTGGTGAGCGCATTGCAGAATGCGGTTTCCGCAGCCGAACCCCGCGGTCCGATCAGCAAGTCGATGTGTGCGACCTCGTTGCCGTCGCCGACGAGCGACTCTCCTATCAGCACGCGATTGATCTTGGCCATTCTGTTCCTCCGATGAGTGGAATACGGACTTGCTGACTGACATGCCGCCGGTGGCGATCGTATTGCCCGATCGCCGGGCGGCTGGTTGATGCACGGTGGCACTAACTAACAGGATCCGTGCCAGTGCGCGGTTCGCTCCGCTCGCGTGGCGATGCGCCGGCGTTGCAGGCGCAGGCGAGGCAGCCGGCGACGAACAGCGTCGCCACGGTCAGGTCCGCGCTGGTGCCCGGGTTGATCGCGCTCGCCTTCAGTTCGGCATCCCATGCATCGAGCGGTTGAGCCGCCGCGTCAGGGTGCTTTTGCGCGAGCGCGAGGCGCCATTGCGCGTGCCGCTCGCGTGCCGCAAGCGTGACACTCTGCGCCACGGCGCGACCTTGCTTACGCACAATGTGAGAGTCGGGCCAGTGGCCGAGAAAGGTCAGAAACACATTGAGGGTCGCGACGTGTGGCTGATCGGCGGGCATCTCGCGATATGCGGCGAGCCCGGTTTCGAAGATGTCGCGAAAGCCCTCCGCGTATTGACGGGCGATGCTGTCGCGTCCGGCGGCGAGCGTCATCGCCTCGCGCAGGTTGACGGTCGGCGGCTCGTGGACCGATTGCTCGGGGGCTTCGCCGAGACCGCCGGGGTTGGCGAGCGCAATTGCGCGGTACGTGAGGCGCGCGTCGTCGATATCGAGCCGCGCGAGCACGCGTGTGGTCGCCGTGCGCCAGGCGTTGGCCGACAGCGGGCGCACGGTGTCCTCCAGCGCCGCGGCGAGCGGGGCGACGAGCAGCAGGATGCCGAGGTTCGTGTTGCAGCCGACCGCGTCGCGCGTGCGGGTCAGCGCATCGAGCACGCGCTGGCCGACCGGCGCGCCGCGGTTGAGCAGCGCATCGGCGGCGGCCTGCGCGCTAGTGATGAACTGGGCTGCGCGCATGCCGTGGCCGGCGCTTTGCACGCTGACGTTGCCGGGCTTGGGCGTTTCCACATCGAGCCGGCAGGCCGCGAGGAAAGCGGCGTGAACCTCGTCGACTGCGACGGAACAGGGAGGCTCAGCCATGACGTCCATGCAACGCCACGACGGCGGCCTCGCCGGTTTGCGCGGGCTCACTGACGGCGCGGCGCTGCGCGGGCAGCTTGCGCTGCAGCAGGTCGTCGGCGAGCGCCGCGGCGAGATCGACCGGCGTGACCGACTGCAGGCCGCGCCATGCCGCCACGCCGTTCACTTCCAGCACGAGCGGCCGGGCAGCGTCTTGGGGATCGGGAATCAGGTCGACGCCCGCATAGTCGAGTCCGAGTGCCTCGGTGGCGCGCACCGCGGTTTGCGCGAGCGGCAGATCGAGTTCGGCCGCCTCGCATGTCGCGCCTTGCGCGAAGTTATGAATCCAGCCCTTGCCGCCGACCCGCCGCATCGCCGCCACGGCGCGGCCGCCGATCACCAGCACGCGCCAGTCGAAACCCGGGCGGCCGCCATCGATATAGCGCTGTAGATATGCAACCTGCTGATACGGTTTGAGCGAGGGCAGAGGGGCCAGCGCGCCAGCATGGGGGCCGCCCGCGCCGAGCCGTTTGAGTCCGTGGCCTTGCGAGCCGAACAGCGGCTTGAGCACGACCTGGCGTCCGGCCGCCGCTTCGCGCATCAGCACGCGCTGCGCGAATGCCGCCGATTCGCCGGCCCATGTCGCGGGCGTCGGTACGCCGTTGCGGTGCAGCAGAAAACTCGTCATCGATTTATCGACGCTGCGCTCGATCGCGCGCGCGTCGTTGTAGACCGGCACGCCGGACTCGCGCAGCGCATGCAGGATGCCCAGCCGCAGCGTGACCTGCTCGAAGGTGCCACCGGCAATGCCGCGCACGAAAACCGCGTCCGGCAGCGTGTGACCGAAGCCCGGCAGCACCAGGCCATACGGCTCCCACGTCGTGTCGATCCGGCAATCCGCCAGATCGATGCAGCGTGCTTCCGCGCCGCGCGCGCGGAAGGCTTTTTTAAGGCGTCCGGTATGCCAGCCCGTTTCGTCGGTCATGATCGCGATGCGCAGAGTCGCTCGCGGGGTGACGGAGTCGGCGTGAGGCTCGGGGACGCTCATGGCTTGCCGCCCCATTGGTCGTGCAGCAATGCCGCGTCGACGCGCCCGCCGTGATACGTCGCGCCGCTCTCAAGACTGCTCACCCACACTTCGGCGGGCGCGAACAGCGCGGGATCGATCTGATAGAAGTCGTAATTGAACGACGTGAAGATGTCCGCGAAAGGGCGGCCGTAATCGCGTGAAGTAGATGCGGGCAATTCCTCGGCGAGCTGTCTGGCCACGGCATCGTGCTTCACGGTGAGATGCACGCGGCCGCCGTACAGGATCGCGTCGTTGGTTCGCCCCATTGCCTGAATGCCGTCCGGCGCGGGTGGCGGCAGCGGCGCCGAGCCGCCGCCTTCCACCACCTCGTCCAGCGCGACGCCGAGCACATGCGTTTTGTGCAACGCAACCTCGACGACACGCGCCACCACCTGTACCGTTCCCGCGACAGAGTGTGTCGGCGTGGTAATGAGCGTCAACCGCTCAGGTGCGAGGCCGCAGTCGTGCAGCACCTTGTCGATCACGACCTGCGGCGGCAGGCGATCGACCTCGAGCACCAGCGCGCCGCGCTCGTGCCGGTCGCGGTAGCCGAGTTCGGCGAACAGCGGCTCCTTCACCGCCAGCGCGCGCGCCGGACCCGAACCGAGCGAGAAAAACTTCTTGCCGCCGGTCTGTTCCTTCGTCGCCGACAGGCTCCAGCCGGCGTACTGGCTGCCGAGGCAGGCGAGCACCGGCCACGAGGTGCGCACTTCGATCATGCTGGGCCACAGCGGCTGCGCGTCCAGGCTTTCGCGCACCGTGACGTGGCCGAGGCCGCCCATGCAGATGCGCGCAATCAGCACGCCGGCCGCGACGCTGCCGGGCGCCGTGACGCCCGCGTCGACCAGCACGGTGCCGTGTTCCGTGTGGGTGATGGCCGCGCCGAAGCGCACGGCGTCCTCGACCAGACGGCTGACGAGACGCTCGCTCAGCGCGTTGACGCTTAGCGCGGCAGCACCGGCGAGCGGCGGCTGCGGAGGTTGCGGCGCGTCAGGAGTGGCATTGGATGAAGGCATAGTCGGGTTCATGACAGGTTTCGATTCGTTGCAGAACGAGCGCATGCTGCGCGGCGAGCGCGTACCGCACGGCGTCCACCGAAGTTGCGCGCACGAGCAGCGTGCAGACCGGGTCGCCGGCGTCGATCCGCATGCCGGGCATGGGCACGTCGCGGCAGAGCGGGTCGCGCAGGCAGGCGTCGCTGAAGGACGGGGAGACGGCGAACGGACGCGGCGCGAACAGCACCTGTTGACCCGCGCGCCACGGCGACGCAGTGGGCGCTGGCGGCAGACGGCCGTGGCGGCAGGCTTCGATATGACAGGCGAGCAGGCCGCGCGGCCACGCGTGCGGCGACGCGGTCTCGTAGAGCGTCATCGTCGACGAGGGGCGGGTGTTGATTTCGAGCAGTTCGAACGCGTCGCCGTCGAGCAGAAAGTCGCAGCTATTGATGCCGGTGAGGCCGGTCTGCGCGCTAAGCGCGGCGATGGCCGCGTGCACGCGTGCCACCACGCTCGGCGGCAGATCGATCGGACCGATCGATCCGGTATGAACGAAAGGCAGATGCCCCATTGCGCAGGTGAGTTGCTCCGCGAAGCCAAGCACGCGCGCACTGCCGCGAGCGGCAATGAATAGTGCCGATAGCGAGCGCCCGTCACGTCGGCGCTGGAAATAGGCTTGCGCGGGCACGCGCGCATCGCCGAACGCCGAGGCCGGCTCGATATGGGTGCCGCCGCAACCGTCCGCGCGTTTGACCAGCCATCCTTGCGTGGTAGCGGGCGGCGCGAAGGCGACCGGCGGATGCGGAATATCCAGCGCGTCCAGCAGCGCGAAAAACCGCTGCGGTTCGCGCACCGCGGCGCTCGCTTCCACAGGATTGCCAATGAAGCGGGGCAGGCCGGGTATCGCGCACAAGTGCGCGACGAACGGCTCGAGCCCGCTGCCGTCGATCCAGCCGATGAGGCCCGGCAAACGCGCGGTGCGTTCGAGCGCTGCGGCGAGTTGCTGCCCGTCGATCGCCAATGGCCCGCCGCCAATGTCGAACCACAACTCGGACGCCTCACGGGTATCGCGGTCGCCGAACACATCGAGCGCGGCGACGCGCAGGCCGGCGCGCGCGGCGGACTGCGCGAGCATGCGGGCGGACAGTCCCGCCACGACGACGAACGGCGCGTGCGGGAGCAATGGGCGCGGCTTCATGGCGACTCGGGTCGTGGTAACGCGCGGGTGCGACGCAGCGCGCTCAACCGAGGCCGGCCGCGACGGCGCGGGCCTCGTCGAAGGCTTGCGGGAAACCCAGGTAGACCGGCTTGCCGCCGGTGCGCATGCGGATGAAGAGACGATGCTCCACCTGGTATTTGACATTGCCGATCGCCAGCGCGCCGATGCCAATGGCGCCGCCCGCCGTCGGCACGCCTCCGATCGGTTTGCCGTCGTTCATCACGTTGACGCCCGCGATGCCTTCCGGCGGCACGGCGTTCACATCCGCGGCAATCAGCAGATGCCTGGCATGCGCGAGATCCTCGGTGCCGACCACCTGCACGCCGGCGATGGCCGTGGCGAGCACGATTTCGGCCTCGCCCAACGCGGCGCGCAGTTCTGCCGGGGTTGCCGTGCCCACGCCCTTGGTGACGATGCCAAAGCGCTGATTGATGTCGTCGCTGACATGCATCGCGCGCGCCGGGTCGCTGTGGCTTGCAATCGACACGTCGGCGCCGAGCGAGGCCGCCATGGCCGCGGCCACACGTCCCACCGCGCCGGTGCCGCCAAGAATCAGCACGCGCTTGCCGCCCAGTTCCATGCCGAAGGCCTTGGCGAGATGCCGCTCCACCAACGCGACGAGCGCGGCGGCGGTCGTGTACGAGCCGCTCGGATCGGCGAACACGGAGACTTCGAACGGCGGCACCATGGCTTTGCGCGCGCTGTCGAGCATGTCGGCCGCGAGCATGACGTCACGCCCGCCGATGAAGATGCCGGTGCGCGACACACCCTTCGGACCACGCGAGAAAATCGCGTCCTGAGTGAGGTTCGCGACCATCCCCGCATCGACGCCGCAGTACGGCACGATGATCTGGTAGCCGGCGTCGGCGGCCATGTTCACGTCGAATGGACTCATCTGCGGCGTGGCCGTGAACATGTGCAGGATATAAGGTCTTTCAGCGGGCTTTTCAGTGGTGTCGGACATGGCGGGCGGCTCGTTTCAGTGACATTTCTCATGCAGGGCGCAGGGGAGGGATCGTGGCGGCGCGGGGTTGTCCGCGGCTGGCGGATCGGCGGGCCGGAGCGCGGGACCGAGGCGCATCATGCGGCGTCGATGTGCTGCTGCTGCCGTGCTTCGGCGGAGCGCACCGTCGCGCCGCGATTGCGTCCGGTGACGATCGTGCATTCGATGTGCGGCAGTCCGCGCGTGGCCTCGCGTGCCGTGGCGAGCGCAGCTTCGGCTTCGCGCGCGTCGGCGACGATCGCAAAGCCCGTCGGTCCCCACGAGGTCTGGCCGATGCCCGCGGTCCGCTCGGCGGCCACGGCGCGCAGCGCGCGCTCGACATCGGGGCTCGCGAACACGCCGCCTTGCACGGGCGCGAAGTATTCGCCGATGGTTTGCTGCATCTGCGTCAGACCCTGCGCAAAGGGCACGATGTTGCGCTCCGCGGCGCCCGGCAGAATCTTCATCAGCACGAGGTGGCACAAATGCGCGGCGAGTTGTTGCGGAAACGGCGCGAGCGCGGCGAGGCCGCGGCGCTCTTCAGCACCGTGCAGGCCCTCGCGGGCGTTGTCGCTGACAAGCAGCACGCGCCAGCTATCGGGAAACGGCTGGCGCGCGAGCAGAGGCGGCACGCCCGCATGCAGATCGCCGGACGGTCCGCCGTCCACCAGCAGGCCGCCGGAATCGAAACCGAGTACGCCGATGCCCGAACGGGCGCCGCGTCCGAGCAGACTGGCAAGCTCGGCTGTGGTCGCCACGTGGCCGAGCAGACGAACGAAGGCGCTGCCCACGGCGAGCGAGAGTTGCGTGCCCGATCCCATGCCGCTGTGCGCGCGCGGCGTGCGGACCACCTCGATCGCGACGGGCGTCGGGTCGTAGGCCGCGTGCAGCCGTTCCAGACAGATCGCAATGCGCTCGCGTTCCGCATCGGTCACCACACCGTCGATCCGGTCGCGCTCGGCGAGCCGCGCTTCGACGCGGGTGCCCGCGCCGTCGATGACCAGCCCGAGACTGCCGAACGCGCGTCCGAGCGAGGCGTTCGGATCGAGAAACCCCAGATGCAGCCGCGCGGGCGCGTCGACCGACACGGTGGCTTGAGGCGGAAGGCGGCGAACGTGAAGCTGCATCGCGAGTGTCCTTGTTCGTGCTTGAGTGGCCGCGCATGACTTGCAGTGCATGAGTTGCCGTGCATGAGCGGGCATACCCGAAGAGGCCGCCGCGGCGACCGCGCGTGCCGCGGCGCGGCGGCCCGGCGGGGGACTTCAAGCGAAAGCCGTACCAGGCCCGCAGCACGCGGCGGCGCGCTTCAATCGCTCGGGGTGGTTTTCGGCTTGTCGTACTTGATATAGCGGAAGCGTTGATCGTCCGTCGGCGTGCCTTCGAGGGGGCCGCCTTCAGTGCCCGGCTGCCACTGAATGAACGACTCGATCTTGCTGGCGAGCGCGAAGTCCTTGTCCGTGATGCCTTTTGCGGAATGCGTCTTGAGCTTCACGGTGACGAATGCGTAGGAGACCGTGAGATCAGGGTGATGCCAGGCCGCTTCCGCGAGATGGCCCACCGCGTTCACGACCATCAAAGTCCCTTTCCAGCCTTCGGTGCGGTATTTGCGCCGCAGCCAGCCGTCTTCCAGATACCAGTGCTGTAGCGGGCCGACGAGGCGTTGCTGGATCTCCTCGTCGGAGTAGACCTGTTCTGCGTTTGCCATGACCGTTGCTCCACACGTGTTGGAACCACCCTTAACCACATGATGCGCTGCAAATGACGAGCCAGTGAACGGGTCGCGCCCTGGGTGCGCGCGTTTTGTTGCTGCCTGCTTCGCGACGGACACGCTTCGTACCGGCGCGTGACACAGTATGTCCCACCCGGGGCGGCGCAGCCGTTGCGGCCACGCTGCCGATGCGCGGCACGCTTCGCCGCGCGGCGCGCCCGGACGAGCTTCTGGCGGCGAAGGATGCGCACGGTGGTTCGATTCCGGCATGGAATATGCGTTGGCCGTCATGCGCCATAAAGCCCGGCAACGATCGGGAAGCGGCGCTGATCGTTACCCGCATTCGAGGAGGCGCGCCCGATGCGACGAGGTAGCGTGGGTCATTCGTGAGTTGAACAGCAAGACCATTCTGGAGGAGACATGAACTTACGCACCACGGTTCTTGGGCTCGCGATCCTCGCGTCGGCAGCCTTGAGTTCTTTCGTTGCACAGGCCGACTCGCAGCTCGACGGGCTCATGAAGAATCCGTCCAACTGGGCGGCGCAGGCGGGTGATTATGCCAACCGTCGCTATAGCCCACTCAAGCAGATCAACGAAAACAACGTCGGGAAACTACAGGTCGCCTGGACCATGTCGACCGGCGTGCTGCGCGGCCACGAAGGCTCGCCGCTCGTGATCGGCGACACCATGTATATCCACTCGCCGTTCCCTAACAAGGTCATTGCCATCAACCTGAAGGATCAAACGTTCATCTGGCAGTACCTGCCGAAGCAGGACGAGTCGGTGGTCTCCGTGATGTGCTGCGATACCGTCAACCGCGGGCTCGCCTATGGCGACGGCAAGATCTTCCTGCAGCAGGCGGATACCAAACTCGTCGCGTTGAACGCGAAAACCGGCGATGTGGTCTGGACCGCGCAAAACGGCAATCCCAAGGCAGGTGAAACCAACACCAACGCGCCGCACGTGTTCGGCGACAAGGTGCTGACCGGCATCTCCGGCGGCGAGTTCGGCGTGCGCGGGCGTCTCATTGCGTATGACATCAAGACCGGCAAGCCGGCCTGGACGGCCTACAGTACGGGTCCGGACAAGGACATGCTGATCGATCCCGACAAGACGACGACCTATGCCGACGGCAAGATGGTGCCGGTGGGCGCGGACTCGTCGCTGAAGTCGTGGAAGGGGGATCAGTGGAAACTGGGCGGCGGCACCACTTGGGGCTGGTACGCGTGGGATCCGAAACTCAACCTTGTCTACTACGGCACTGGCAATCCGGGTACATGGAACCCGACGCAACGTCCGGGCGACAACAAATGGTCGATGTCGATCTTCGCGCGTGATCTGAACACCGGTCAGGCCAAGTGGGTCTACCAGATGACGCCGCACGACGAGTGGGACTATGACGGCGTGAATGAAATGATCCTGTCGGACCTGTCGATCGACGGCAAGAAGGTTCCGGCTATCGTTCACTTCGATCGTAACGGTTTCGGCTACACGTTGAATCGCGAAACCGGACAACTGCTGGTTGCGCAGAAGTTCGATCCGGCGGTGAACTGGGCTGATCACGTCGATATGAAGAGCGGCAAGCCGATTCGCAACGCGGCCTATTCGACGCAGGCAGCCGGCTCGGATCACAACGTGAAGGGCATCTGTCCGGCGGCGCTCGGCTCGAAGGACCAGCAGCCGGCAGCGTTCGACCCGGGCTCGAGCTTGTTCCTCGTGCCGACCAACCACGTCTGCATGGACTATGAGCCGTTCGATGTCGACTACGTGTCGGGCCAGCCGTATGTGGGCGCCACGCTGTCGATGTATCCGGGCCCGAACGACAACAACTCGATGGGTAACTTCATTGCCTGGGATGCTTCGAAGGGCAAGATCGTCTGGTCCAAGCCGGAGCGGTTCTCGGTATGGTCGGGCGTGCTCGCGACCGCGGGCGGCGTGGCCTTCTACGGCACGCTGGAAGGCTACATCAAGGCCGTGCGCATCAAGGACGGCAAGGAACTGTGGCGCTTCAAGACACCGTCGGGAATCATCGGCAACGTGTTTACCTACGAGTATCAGGGCAAGCAGTTCATCGGCGTCTATTCGGGTATTGGCGGCTGGGCCGGTATCGGCATGGCGGCGGGCCTCGAGAAGTCGAATGAAGGCCTCGGCGCGGTGGGCGGTTATCGCGAGCTTGCGAAGTACACGGCACTCGGCGGCACGCTGTTTGTGTTCGCCATTCCCGGCGGCAACAGCTGAACGGCCGGGTCAGGTTGAAACGCGCGGCCGGTTTGCCCTGTGAAGAGTCGGGCAGCCGGCAGCGCCTTCGATCACACGAGTCGTCTACGAGTTATCCGGGCCGCGCCTTTTCGTCTACGCGTCGATGAAACGCGCGAGGCGCGGCCCCACTTTGAAGGAGACATGTGCATATGAACGGCCGATCAATCTTGTTGCGGGCGGCTCTGCCCGCCTTTTTCATCGTACTGCCCGCTGCGTTCGCCCAGACCAATCCCGCGATTGCCCAGGTGGCGTACAAGGTGGTCGATGGCAGCAAGGTCGACAGCAATACGCTGCAAGGATGGAAGACCTGGCGCGCGCTGGCTTGCGAACGCTGTCACGGCGCGCAACAGCAGGGCATGGTCGGACCGTCGCTGGTCGAAGCGTTCAAGACGCTGGACAAAACGGAGTTTCACCGCACCGTATTCGGCGGCCGGGTCGACAAGGGCATGCCCGACTTCAGTTCGAGCCAGATGATGCAGAAGAACTGGGAGAACCTTTACGCCTATCTGAAAGGGCGCTCCGACGGCCAGATCAAGCCCGGCGATCTGCAGGCCATCGACGCGAAATAGCGCCCGCGTCTCTACTTCAGGAGGTTATCGATGCGTCATGGCAAACGAATGCCCACGCACGTCGCGCTCGTCGCCGCCGCGCTGTGCTACGCGGTGATTGCAGGCGGCGCGGTGCGTGCCGAAGGCGAGGCAATGCCGAATAACGATGGCGCCGACGGCGTGCTGCGAGTCTGTGCGGACCCGAACAACATGCCTTTGTCCAACAACAAAGGCGAAGGTTACGAGAACCGGATTGCAAGCCAGATGGCGAGCGATTTCGGCTACAAGCTCGAGTACACCTATTTTCCGCAGCGCATGGGCTTCGTGCGTCACACGTTGCGCGAGAAGGTGCCTGAGACGGAGCGCTACAAGTGCGACCTGATCATCGGCGTGCCGAAAGGCTACGACATGACCTCCACGACGCAGCCCTACCTGCGTTCCACGTATGCGATGGTGTTTACCAAGCGGCCTGAACTCGCCGGCATCAACACGCCTGATGATCTGCTCAAGCTGCCGCCGGATCAGTTGCACAAACTGCGCTTCGGCATTTTTTCGCAGACGCCCGCGGTCGACTGGCTGCTCAGTCATGACCTGATTGATCAGGCGGTTTCGTATCAGGTGCAAAGCGGCGATCCGCAAGAATATCCCGGCCAGATGATCGAAAAGGATCTGCAGGCGGGCAATGTCGATGTGGTGTTCCTGTGGGGGCCGATTGCGGGTTACTTCGCCAAGCGTTCCGGCGATACGGTCAAGCTCGTGCCATTCCCCGCCACGCCGGGGATCCGCTTCGACTATACGATCTCGATGGGCGTGCGCTACGGCGAGAAAGCGTGGAAGGACAAGGTCGATCAATGGATCGGCGCGAACCACGACAAGATCGACAGCATCCTCACGAGCTATGAAGTACCGCTTCTGAAGCCCGTCGATACGCCGGCCGGCAAGCCCGCGGACGGGTCGCCATGAAGGGTGCGCGAATGCGGTTGCGCCGCGCGTGGCGGCATGTACTTACTGTGGGTGTCGCGTGCGTGGCGTGTGGGATGCATGCCGCGGCGTTTGCCGCGAACGCCGATGAAATCTCGGCCGCCGAGCGGCTCATCTTCACGACGGATCATTTGCAGGGCGTGCAGCAGCAAACCGAGCTCGACTACACGTTCCTCAGCTCGAATCAACCGGCGCACAGCACGGACGTCGTCAAGGTGCTGGTGCTCAGCGCGGACAATGCCAAAGGCGATGCCCAGGTGTCCGATCACAGCGGAGCCGTGCCCTTGCCGAATGCCGGGTTGCAGTGCAATCCGGTGATCATCTATTTCCTCGAACGCGATATCACGGAGATGCAGAACCTGACCGGCGGGCAACGGCGCTACTTCCAGCAGCGTCTGCGGCTCGCGCTCGCCGCTGGGCCGAAGATCGAGACGGTGACCAGTCAGATCGGCGGCAAGACGGTCAAGGCTCGGCAGATCGTCGTGCAGCCGTATCTGGGAGACCCCAATGCTGAACGCTTCGCGCAATACACCGGCAAGCGCTATACGTTCCTGATCGCGGATTCGCTGCCCGGCCGGGTCGCGCTGATCCGCACCGACGTGCCCGGCGCGAACAACGATTTTGCACATCCGGTGCAGACCGAGACGCTCAGCTTCCAGGCGGCGTTGCAAAAACTGCCGTCGCCGCCGCACGCGCCGCATGCGCCGGTGAAGCCTTCCGACGCGCCTCGTGCGAGCCGTTAGCGAGGCCGCGCCAAGGTGAATTTCATCCGCTCGCTGACCTTGCGTCAGTTGCAGATCTTTGTGGTGGCGAGCCGGTACACGAGCTTCGCACGGGCCGCGGAGGAACTGCATCTGACTCAGCCGGCGGTGTCGATGCAGATTCATCAGCTCGAAGAGGCGGTGGGTCTGCGGCTGTTCGAACGCATTGCGCGCAAGCTCACGTTGACCGAAGCGGGTGAAATGCTCAGCCACCACGCGAGCCGCATTCTAGGCGAGATCAAGGATGCCGAAGACGCGATGACCTCGCTGAAGCAGGCCGATAGCGGCTCGATCGCGGTGGGTATAGTCAGTTCCGCGACGTACTTCGCGCCGAAGCTGCTCGCCATGTATTCGCACCTGTATCCCAAGGTCGATGTGCACTTTTCCGTCGGCAATCGCGACGCGCTGCTACGCCTCTTGCAGGACAATGCGATCGACCTCGCCATCATGGGGCGGCCACCGCCGGAACTCGACACCACGACCGAGCCGCTCGCGTGGCATCCGCAAGTGGTGATCGCGCCGCTCGACCATCCGTTATGCGGCGCGCGGCGCTTTGATCTGCAGGAACTGCGCGGCGATACGTTCCTGCTGCGCGAGCCCGGTTCGGGTACGCGCATGGCGGCCGAAGAAATGTTCAGGCAGCATCTCTTCACGCCCGCGAAGGTCGTCACGCTCGGCAGCAACGAAACGATCAAACAGGCGGTCATGGCCGGCATGGGGGTGAGTCTGATTTCCCTGCATACGCTGCTGCTGGAACTGCGTACCAAGGAAATTGCGTTGCTCGACGTGAACGGCACGCCGATCGAACGGACGTGGCAAGTCGTGCATTTGCGGGCCAAACAACTGTCGCCGACCTGCACGGTGTTCCGGCAGTTCCTGCTGGAGCAGGCCGCCGTTTATCTGGAGCGCGAGTATGCGCCATACACCACGTTGCCCGCGAAATCAGGAGTGGTGAGATGAGCATGACAGGACGTGGGGCGTTTGTGCGATACGTGCAGTACGTGCGATACGTGCGGACCCTCGGCGTGATCTGCGTGGCGCTCGCGTGCCCGCAGGCGTTCGGCGCGCCGACCTCGATCGCGGTCATGGATTGCGTGCTGATCGACGATAACGCGGCCTATAACGATGCCGCGACCAACCGCATCCAGCAAGCGCGCATCGAAATGGTCAGCGAGTCGCTGCGCGAGCAGTTGCGCGACACCCAGCGCTATCGTGTCGCCGACAATGCGCCCGCCACTGGTCTGATCGCCGAACTCGGCGCGTCGCAAGATCTGAACGCGTGCGCTGACTGTGCCCGGCAAGTGGGACGCAAACTCGGCGTCGAACAGGTCGGCCGGTGCTGGGTCCAGAAAGTCAGCAACCTGATTCTGAATATCAACCTGCATATCGAAGATGTCGCGAGCGGCGCAACCGTCTTCCAGCGTTCGGTCGATATCCGCGGCAATACCGACGTATCCTGGCGCCGCGGCGCAGCGGCGCTGGCCGGACTGCTTGCCGGCAGTGCGGCGGCGGGTTCGGCAGCGAGCAGCATTTCACCGTGAGAGGGTCCGGGATTCTTCAGCGGCGGCACACTGTGTACTCGAATACGTGACACGTTGACATCGTTCCTCGCGCGGGCGCGCCTGCTGCGCCCGGCAGCGTACTGGCACAGAGTATGCGGCGACGTCCGCGCATAGCCATGAGAAGCACATTCATTTGGTGGGTTCGTGACGAGCTCGCGCCTGAATTGTCTGCTATAGGGGATTGCATCGATGGGTGCTGGCGAATTGCTTCAGGACTGGCGCGTGCATGCGCTGCAGATCGAAGATGAAGTCTCGCGCGTCGTGATCGGCCAGCCGCAGATCATCCGTCTCATCACCGTCGCCCTGTTTGCCCGCGGTCATGTGCTCCTCGAAGGCGGAGTCGGTGTCGGCAAGACAACCGTATTGCGCGCGTTTGCGCGGGTGGTGGGCGGGGAGTTCGAACGCGTGGAAGGCACCATCGATCTGATGCCGGGCGATCTCGTCTATCACACGTACGTCGACGCCGAGGGCAGGCCGCGCATCGACCCCGGTCCGCTGCTTCGACACGGCGAGGGGCTGACCACGTTCTTTTTCAACGAGATCAATCGCGCGCGCCCGCAGGTTCAGTCGCTTCTGTTGCGCGCGATGGCGGAGCGTTCGGTGTGGGCGTTCGATCGCGAATTCCGCTTTCCGCATATGACGGTCTTCGCCGACCGCAACAAGGTCGAGAAGGAAGAGACCTTCGAGCTTGCATCGGCCGCGCGCGATCGCTTCCTGTTCGAGTTGGGCATGCCCACGCCGACCGAGCCCGACGTGCGGCGGGCGCTGGTATTCGATCCGACGTTCCATGACGTCGACATGCTGCTTGCGCGACTGCCGCCCGCGATCGTTCCTTGGGAACAGTTGAACCAGGTCGGCGCGGTCATTCAGGAGAGTGTGCAGTCGAGCGAGACGATCGAGCGCTACGTTCTGGATATCTGGCAGGCAACGGAAACGCCACAGCGTTTCGGCATTGCGCTCGACGGCGTCGATATGGATCGCCTCATTCTGGCGGGCGCGAGCCCTCGCGGCATGAGCGCGCTGCTGCGCGCCGCGCGCGTGGTGGCGTGGCTGGCCGGCCGTACGCATCTGGTGCCGGAGGATATTCATGCGGTGCTGATGCCGGCGCTCGGGCATCGCGTGTTCTTCACGCCGATCTACGAACTGCGCCGCCAGGAGCTCGCCGAAGCGCTGACGGCGCAAATTATGAACAGGCTGGCCGTACCCTGAGCCATGAACGCGACCCCCGAATTTCACTACCGTTTGCCGATGCGCGCAGGCGGTTCTCGTCCCGGCTCGCATCCGGGATCGAGCTTCGGCGCCGGCCAGGAATTCGCGATGCACGGCCGCCTTTTCGACTACCCGGATCCGCGCCGCCTGGATTTGCGCGCCAGCGTGCGCGCCGCACGCTCCGAATGGCTGGTGCGGGTTCACCTGCAGCGCGCTGCGGTGCCGGTGCAGGTGATCGTCGATGTTTCCGCTTCCATGCACTTCGGCACGCGCCAGACGAAATTGCAGGTTGCCGCCGACTTTGTCGAGGCGTTGGGATATAGCGCGTTTCGCGTCGGCGATCAGCTGGGCATGCTCGCCTTCGATAACGCCGCGCGTGACGATCTATTCATGCCGGCGCGATACGGGCGGGGCGTCGGCAACCTGCTCGCGACGATGTTGCGTGACAGCACGAGCGACACAGCCGGAAGCGGCGGCATTGCCGGGCTGCAACGCGCCGCTTCGACGCTGGCCGGGCGGCGCGCGCTGATCTTCCTTGTTTCGGATTTTCACTGGCCGCTCGCGGAATTGCCCGCCGTACTCGACCTGCTGGTTCATGCCTGTGTGGTGCCGATGGTGGTCTGGGATACCGCTGAGATCGCACCACCGCACGGCGCTCCGCTGCTTGCGGTCCGTGACGCCGAGTCCGCCCGGCAGCGCACGCTATGGCTGCGTGGCAGCGTGCGCGCGCGTTGGCGCGAGGCTGTCGCGCGGCGGCGTGCTGAACTCGCGACGATGTTCGGCAAGCGTGGCATGCAGCCGTTTTACATCGAGAGTGCTTTTGATCCAGAGGCGATGTCGCGCTATTTTCTGGAGACGATCGCATGAGACTCGATGGGCGCTGCGCTGGCAGATCATATAGTTCGCTGCGCGGGACATCTGTCGCGAAGAGGTTTGTCTCTTCGCTAGCGTGGTTGTTGGTGGTGGTGTTGGCACCGATGCCGTTAATGAGCGTCGCCGCAGGGCCGGCCGTTGTGTCTCAGCCAACGGTTCAACAGCCGCGCGCATTCGGCCACCTGCTCGGCGATATCCTCACGCAACGCATTCTGCTGTCCGCCGGCGATCACGATGCGGGTTCGATGGCGCCGCCTTCCGTCGGCCGCACTGACGAGTGGCTGGAACGGCGGCCCGCCCGGTTCGAAACCGATGCCGACGGTCGTCGCTGGATGGTAATCGACTACCAGATCGTCAACGTCGCGCCCACGCTCACCAGGATTGCTCTGCCGGCGTTGACATTGACCTCGGCGTCCGGCGCGACGCTGCAGGTCGCGGAGTGGCCGCTCAGCATCGGCCCGATGACACAGGTCGATGCCTTCGATGCCGGTGACCTGCAATTGATGCGGCCTGACCGGCAGGCTCCTGCGCTACCGACCGCGCCGCTGCGGCGGCAGGCGAGTTTCGCGCTTGGCCTGCTGCTGCTGACGCTGCTGTCGTGGGCAGGCTGGTGGCGGTGGCGCAACTGGCACGAGTCGGCGCGGTTGCCGTTTGCGCGCGCGTGGCGGCAGATGCGGCGACTGGACCCGCCGAACGCGGACACGTCTGCCGATGCATGGCTCTGCCTGCACCGCGCACTGAATGAAACAGCGGGCCATGTCGTTCACGCGGGTTCTTTGCCCAGCCTGTTCGCGCGAGCGCCGTATTTGCAGCCTCTACGCACGCAACTCGAACAGTTCTATCAGCAATCGACCGAGCGCTTCTTCACGCCTGCACCGGCGCTCGCCCCTTATCCGCTACGAGGGCTGTGCCGCGCACTGTATCGCGCAGAGCAGCGCCATCAGCGATGAACACCGCATTCGATTTCGCCTATCCGTGGCTGCTTGTTCTCGTGCCGTTAGCCGCGCTGCCGTTGTTGCCACGACGCGGCGACACGCTGGCCTTCTCCTGGGTCGCATGGCTTCCGGAGGATCGCGTCGGGCAATGGCTCGGCTTCGTCGTGCGGGGCAGTGCCGTGCTGGCGATAGCGGCGATTGTGGTTGGCCTCGCCGGTCCGGGACGCTCGCAACGGCAAGTGCTGCGTACCGGCAGCGGAGCCCAGATCCTGATCCTGATGGACCGCAGTGCGAGCATGGACGAAACGATGAATAGCAAAGGGGTGGAGTCGCCGGCGGGTGAATCGAAAAACAAGGTGGCGCGCGCTTCGTTGACGAACTTCGTGGCTCAACGGCCCAACGACCGGCTTGCGTTCATGATGTTCGGCACGAGTTCGGTGCTGGCGATGCCGTTTACCTACGACTCCCGTGTGATCGAAGTCGCGATTGCGGGCACGGCGGTGGGTCGCGGCATGCCGGACACGCAACTCGACCATGGGTTGCTGGCGGCGATCGGCGAGTTCAATGGCTGGGCATCGTCGGGGCGCCGGGCGATCGTGCTCGTCTCGGACGGTGGTGCGAGACTCGACGCGGAAGTACGGCGTCTCATTCAGGATGGACTGACGCGCAACAAGATCGCGCTTTACTTTATCTACTTGCGCAGCGGCACCTACAGTCCCGATCTGAACGCTGCGGTTCCCGCGAGTGAGTCTTCGGCCGAAGCCGAGTTGCATCGTTTCTTCCTCTCGCTGAAGACACCGTATCGCCTCTTTCAGGCCGGCGATGCGCGAGCGATGAAGGACGCCATGGCCGAGATCAACCGCCAGCAAAACGCGCGGACTTCGTTTGTCGAGCATTTGCCACGGCAGGATCTCAGCCCGTATTGTTTCGCGCTCGCGCTGGCCGGTTGTGCGCTGTTGCTGGCTTTGCGGCTGCTTCAGGTGCGGGCCTGGTCATGAAGCGCGCGTCGATTCATCTCATCTTCGCGGCCGTCGCGCTATGTTGCGCCGGTGTCGCGGCGTATGACGGGGTTCGCCTGCGGCACGCGCAGCACGTCAATCAGGCGGTCGCGGCAGTCGCGGCTGAAACAGCCAAAGCAGCCGGCAAAGCGGCCGCGACAGGCGCTCTGCGCGACGAACAGGGCCAACGCGAGGACGGCCAGGTTCGACTCGCGCGCGCCATCGCGTTGTCGAACGTGGGTGCCTACGACAGGGCAGGCCCGCTCTTCGAGGACCTGATCCGTGAGGGGCAATCTGGCGAGGTAGGGCGCGCGGCGCTGTTCGATCTTGGCAACATGTACCTGCGTGAGAGCATGGGCGACAGCCGCTCCGGCACGGTCCGGTCGGCCGCCATGATCGAGGAGGCCAAGGCGCGCTACCGGACTTTGCTGCGTGCCGCGCCGGACGATTGGGATGCGCGCTATAACCTCGAACGGGCGCTGTGGCTCGCGCCTGAAACGCACTCCACGGCGGAATCGCCGGAGGTCAAGTCGCAGCACAACGTCAAGGTGAGCGATCCGCAGAGCAAGGATCTGCCATGAGATTCGGCGCGCCGCAGCGTGGGCTTTCCGGCCGGCGGCACTGGACGACGCCCGTGGCGCTCGTGTTGTTGATCGCAGCGGTCGCCATGCCTCGCGTGGTACTGCCGCGCAATACGTTCAGCTACATCGTCACCTTCGACATTACGCAGAGCATGGATGTCGAGGACATCGCACTGAATGGCGCACCGGTGAGCCGCCTGGCGTTCGCGCGGGCTGCGGCGCGCGACGCGCTGGGGCGATTGCCATGCGGGTCGAAGCTTGGGTGGAGTGTGTTCACCGGTCAGCGGACGTTGCTGTTGCTGCCGCCCGTCGAAGTCTGCAGCAACTACGATGCGTTACTGTCCTCGCTCGACAGGATCGACTGGCGAATGCGCTGGACCAACTGGAGCCGCATTGCCGAGGGCGGCGTCTATTCCGCGGTTCGCGTGGCGCAGGATATCGGTCATGGCGCGGCCGTCGTGTTCGCTACCGATGGACAGGAGGCGCCGCCAATCCTGCCTTCGGATGCGCCGGCGCGGGACATCAACCCCGCTCAGGTCAAGGGCTGGCTGATCGGCGTTGGTGGCGATCAGGCCGCGCCCATTCCGCGTACCGATTCCGACGGCCGGCGTGACGGCTACTGGCAGGCAGAGGACGTGATTCAGGTACCCACGCGGCCGGGATCCGAAACGCGGGCGGAAAGCCACGAGGAGCTGTCCGAATTGCACGGGCATTACCTTGCCGCCGTGGCCGAACAGATCGGCTTCGGATATCGCCGCCTGTCGAGCACTGCGTCCTTGAGCGAGGCCCTGCTCGATGCGCGATTCGCTCACCGCGAACCGGTGCCGACGGATTTGCGCTGGTGTCCCGCGCTGCTGGCGCTGCTGTTGCTCGCCTGGCGATTCGCACCGGAGTTTCACTCGGCCACGCGTCGCGTGAGCGCCGGACGTGCGAACTCGTCATACGGGTAAATCCGCTCTGCTCAATACCTGTCGAGGGTCTGGAAAATTTGGAGCGTATCGCCTACGCTTAAGCGAGCCGGCCTTTTGGGGCGAGGGCATGACCTTCGCCCGTCTGTGCGCAGCCGACCCATTCTGACAAAGCAATCAACGGTTCTAAATCGTACGCTTTTGTTGTTTGAGAGGGTTGTGCCATCCTGCTTTTCTACGCCATTGCTGGCGTGGATGAATGCCGCACTCCAGCGCTGAAATTCTTGAACAATAAAAAGCCAAGGAGACGCTCATGCCATTCGTTCGCATTCCAGATGCTATTGGTCTTTCCCTGCTCGCCATTGCAATCGGCCTACCTTCTGCTTTTGCCGCCGACGAAGTTCAGAACACTTCGACTACGACGAGCTCACCCGTGCCGTCGACGCTGCAGCCCGTGAGTCAGGATCAACTCGACAAGGCGGCCACCACGTCGAACGACTGGTTGCTTTCGAACGGTTCCTACGCGCAGACGCGCTACTACCGCGGCGCACAAATCAACAAGACGAACGTGGCGAAACTCAGACCGGCTTTCATCTTCCAGACAGCCGTCAACGAGTCGATGGAAACGGCGCCGATCGTATCGAATGGTGTGATGTTCATTACCACCTCGTTTAACCACGTGTATGCGGTCGACGCGGTCACGGGCAAGGAGTTCTGGCATTACAAGCACAAGATGGGCTCGGTCACGACGTTTTGTTGCGGGCCCAACAATCGCGGCGTGGCCATAGCCGGCGACCGGCTCTTCATGGGCACGCTCGATGCGAAACTCGTCGCGCTCGACGCGAAAACCGGCAACGTGCTGTGGCAAACGCAAATTGCCGATCCCGATCAGGGCTACTCGGAAACGATGGCGCCGACGGTCGTCGACGGCAAGGTGCTGATTGGCACGAACGGCGGCGAATATGGCATTCGCGGGTTCCTCAAAGCGTTCGATGCAAACTCCGGTCAATTGCTGTGGACGTTCTATACGATTCCGGAAACCGGCCAGGAAGGCGTGTGGGCCACGAAGGACGCGACTGGCCGCGACGAGAAACGCGATATCGATGCCGAGAAAAAACAGCTCGCCGCGAAGGGGGGTGATTTCTACAAGACGCTCGGCGGCGGTGTGTGGATGGCGCCCGCCGTCGATCGGCAAACGCATACGGTGTTCTTCGTGGTGGGCAATCCCTCGCCGGACCTGTATGGCGCGATCCGCCCGGGAGACAACCTCTATACCGATTCGCTCGTCGCGATCGATCTGGACAGCGGCAAATACAAATGGCACTACCAGTACGTGCCGCATGACGTGTGGGATCTCGACGCCGTGAGCCCGCCGATGCTGATCGACGTGCGCGACACCAACGGCAAGATGATTCCGGGCGTGGTGCACGGCGGCAAGACCGGCCACGTGTACGTTCACGATCGCGCCACCGGGCGGCTGATCCGCTATTCGCAGGCGATGATTCCCCAGGAGAACATGTGGACGTTGCCAACAGCCGCGGGCGCGCGGATGCTGCCCGGCGCGAACGGCGGAGTCGAGTGGTCGCCAATGGCGTTCGATCCGCAAACGCGCCTCGTGTATGCGGCCAATCTGCATCAACCGATGACGTATCAGGTCGAGGACGCGGCCTATCCGGGTGGCAGCAAGCTTTGGCTGGGCGGCGCGTTCAAGACGATCGCGGCCGAACAGCAATGGGGCAAGCTCTCCGCGGTCAACGTCGATACGGGTAAGGTGGCGTGGGACTTCAAGACCGAACAACCGCTGATAGGCGGCGTGCTGGCGACGGCGGGCGGTCTCGTATTCAACGGCGAAGGCAACGGCCTGTTCCGCGCATTCGATTCCGCCACCGGCAAGAAGCTCTGGGAGTTCCAGTGCGGCGCCGGCGTTAATGCGCCCGCGGTGTCGTACATGGTGCACGGTAAGCAATACGTCGCGGTCGCGGCGGGCGGCAATACCCAGCTCGACTTCAAGCGCGGCAACACCGTGGTGGTTTTTGCGCTGCCATGACGATGCGCATGCTGATGCTACGGGGAACCCGGGGAGCGGCGAGCCGCTCATGGACGGCATGGCTGTGCGGCTGGTTCGCCGCCGCATGGCTGCCGTTGAACGCGCACGCCGACGCCGAGGCGGGCAAGGCGAAAGCGCAGGTGTGCGTGGCCTGTCATGGGCCGATGGGCAATTCGACGAATCCGGACTATCCGATTCTCGCGGGTCAGAGCGCGCGCTATCTCTATCTGCAACTCAAGGACTTCAAGGAAGGGCGGCGCAGCGATCCGCGCATGTCGCCGATGGCGGCGAACCTTTCGCGCGACGACATGCAGGATCTGGCCGACTACTTCGCCGCGCAAAAGCTGGTGTCCGTTCCATTCAAGGCGGATAGCGCCAGCATCGAAGCCGGAAAGAATAAAGCTGCCGAGGTGTTATGCACGATGTGCCACCTGGGCGGCTTTTCTGGTCAGAACGAGATTCCACGCGTCTCGGGTCAACTGTATCCGTACATCGTCAAGCAAATGCAGGACTTCCGTTCGCATACGCGGACCAACGACGCCGGCAACATGGCCAGTGTGACCCGCAATCTGACAGACGACGACATTCGCAATCTCGCCGCATACATCAACAATCTCCAATAGCAGGGAGGCGATGCCGTGAAACAAACTCTCATCCGTACCACTGCTGTTGTCGTGTTGCTTGCGGGCGCATTCGGCGCATGCATGTCCGCGCAGGCGCAAGGCGACGGAGAAACAAACAGGCAACTGCTTGCGGCCGCGAAAGACGGAGACGAGCCGTCGGCTCTCGCGGCGCTTCAACGCGGGGCCGCAGTGGATGCCATGAACCGCATCGGCGACACCGCGCTAATTACCGCGTGCAAAAAAGGCGATGTGGGAACGGCGCGGATGCTGATCGAACATGGCGCGAACGTTCAGCACGCCAGCGCGCCGGGCGTCACACCGTTGATGGCCGCGGCGTACGGCGGCTTTGATGAAATCGTCGCGCTGCTGCTGGCGCACGGCGCCGATCCTTTTGCCACGGATCGCATCGGCAAGACTGCGATGGAGTATGCGGCCGGCCAGGGACAATCGAAGGTGGTGAGTCAACTGCTCGATGCCGGGGTCGACGTGAATCGTCCTTATAAGAACGACCTCACTGCGCTGATGTGGGCTGCGGGATACGATCGCGCGGATACTGTCCGGCTGCTGATCGCACGCGGAGCGAATCGGTCGCTCAAGGATAATCGGGGATTGACGGCGAAGGATATCGCGGTGCAGACGAAGTCGGACCAGGTGGCTCGTCTGTTATCTGCCGGATAGTGCGGGAATGAGTCCGGCATGCGCGGACGCACATGCGTTGAGAAGAGTGAGCGCCTTGACGCTAAAGTTAGGCGGCGCTCATCGTTCGAACGAAGCGCTCGTTCACCGAATACGGAGCTTGAATTCAAGCACGGCCAACGAAGCGTCGGGCTGACCTTGCCGTTGCAGATCCTCCGCAAGAAGCTTTTGAAACAAGGCTAATTCTCGATCTCCATATAGTTCGACGAATTCGGCGAATACTTCGGTAATGGCATTGCTGCGTGTCGCCGGCGTCAGCGTACTGCCAATGTATGAGCGCCCTCTTGCAAGCTCGAGCGCATACGCAGAGCGAGCATTCCCGACGGCCGCGCTAATTTTTCCCCTTGCCATCTAATCTCTCTTTTTTTGTGGGCCGACCGCAGGCCTTCTTGAGTCCGTTCGTACGAAGCTGGAAAACGGTCTGCCTCGAATTTAAGGGGAAATGCTGAAGGAAATCTTAAGGGAGCGGAATAGAGCAGACATGCCGTGCCTCGTTTTAAAGCGGAGGCCAGAAACCAGGGTGCAGGTTTTTCTTCGTCAGCGAATTCGCTCGCGAAGGATTTACCGATCGGATATCGGCGTCAGTATCAACCCTTATAGCGTGGCATAAAAGGCCCACGTTGAATCCGACGCTTTGTGCCCGATTCAAGTTTGCGCCGGAGAGGCCGATAAGAAGCTGGATGAATGCATCAGTTCCTGCGCTACGTTAGTAAGTATTACTCCCATGTCCGATTTGCGTAACTTTGCGCGCGGTGTTAAGTGCACGTTGCGCCTCACATTACTTGCCGCAGCGTCTGCTGTTATCCCGGCGCACAACGTTCGAGCGGCCGCGCAGGCGAACCCGGAGCTATCCTCGAGCGAGCATGCGCCGGGCGATCTGACCGCGCTACCGCTGGAGGCGTTGATGCAGGTCACGGTGAGTAGCGCCAGCCGGCTTGCCCAGCCGATATCCGACGCACCGGCCGCGGTCTTCATTCTGACGGCCGCCGATATCCGCGATTTCGGATGGAAGACCCTCGCGGATGCGCTCGCGTCGCTTCCCGGACTCTACACAACCTACGACCGGACCTATTCGTATCTCGGCGCACGGGGCTTTCAGCGCCCGGGCGACTACAACAGCCGGTTTTTGCTGCTGATCGACGGAGTACGAACCAACGACTCGGTATTCGACCAGGCTGCCATTGGCACGGATTTTCCGGTGGACCTGGATCTCGTCGAGCGTATTGAGTATGCGCCCGGTCCAGGATCGGCTGTGTATGGTTCGAACGCGCTATTTGGCGTCGTGAACGTGATTACAAAGACCGGCGAAAGTCTCCGCGGCGCTCAGGTCGCAGTTGCAGCGGGGAGTTTTGGCGAGAAGCAGGCACGCGCAACTTACGGTTGGCATGGCACGAATGGCGCGGATGTACTGCTGTCGGCGAGTTCTTTTGTCAGCAACGGGCAGAGCCTGTTTTACCCGGAGTTCGATACGCCCGATCAGAATAAAGGCGTAGCACAAGGGCTCGACTACGACCGAAGTCAGAAGTTGCTCGCCAAGTTCACGTACGGCGAGTTCGGCCTTAGCATGGGCTATGGAAACCGGACGAAGGGCGTCCCCACCGCGCCGTATGGCGCGATATTCAACGCGCCGTTCAGCACGACCGATACGCATAGTTTTATCGACGGCACTTTTGAGCACACGATCGCGGAAGGCATCCAACTGGCGTCGAGCGCGTACTGGGGACGTTACGACTATCGCAGTCCGAGTCTTTATGCGCCAGGGCCGGTGGAGAACGTCGATGGCGACCACGCGCTCTGGTACGGCGCCGACGTTCACACCACGTTCACGTCCCTTCCGAAAAATAGAGTCGTGCTGGGTTTCGACTATACGCGCGACGCTCATCGCGATCAGTACAACTTCAATGTCGAACCCTACGAGAGTTTTCTCGACGACCGGCGCTCCGGTAACCGCACTGGAATCTACGGCGAAGACGAATTGCAATTGCCCGCGAATTTTTCGCTCAATGTCGGACTTCGTTACGACGTGGAGACAGCGGCAGGCGGCAACGTGAGTCCACGCGTGGCGCTCGCCTACAAGCCGACCAGCAGCGACACGGTGAAACTGGTGTACGGTCGCGCCTATCGCGCGCCGAACGCCTATGAACTCTATTACGCTGTACCGGGGGTGGGTGGACAGTCTGCGAATCCTTCACTGAAGGCCGAGCACATCACGACCACCGAACTGATATACCAGAGACAGTTTGGCGCGACGGGTCGCGCGACACTTTCTCTGTTCCATTACGACATTCGCGACCTGATCTCGGAAACGACCTCGCCGGCCGGGCTGTACGTTTTTGAGAACCTCGACCGGGCGAAAGCGAACGGCGCTGAAATAAGCTATGAGCAACGATTCGGTGAAACCCGAGTCCGGGCCAGCTATTCGTGGCAGATCGCCCGAGACGGCGCCACCGGAGACATTCTGCAAAATTCACCGCGGCATCTCGCGAAACTCAATCTGGTACTGCCGCTCTTTGGCAATGCGGCGCGGCTCGCCACCGAACTGCGCTGTGTATCAAGCCGACTCGCCGAAAGTGGCCACGCAGCAGGGTACTGCCTGGGCAACCTGTCGGTCGGCTCGACGCGCCTGATCCAGCACGCCGACGTGTCGTTCTCGGTGTACAACGTAGCCAACACACAGTATGCGGATCCGGCGGGCCCCGGCTATACGCAGGAGGTCATTGCCCAGCAAAGCCGCACCTTCCTCGTCAAAATGGTGTACGGATTCTAGTATGCGGTTCAATCGCACACTCCGCTCATTCACCGTGTTGGGCTCGTTAGTCCTCGCGGTAATTGCCAGGCCGTCGAACGCACAGGTTGACGAAGCGATGCTGAGCGCAGCATACATCTACAACTTTACCCAGTTCACCACCTGGCCGACAGGAGGGCTCGCCGATTCGAAGCTGGTCGTCTGCGCGAACGGCGAGAGCGCTCTGGGGATAGCACTTGCCAGTCTCAACGGAAAGATCGTGAGCGGACGCGCGTGGACTTTCGGCTCGCTGAGCCACGGTGATGGTCCGTCAGGATGCAACGTCGTTCTCGTCGAAGAAGGTAAGCCATTGTCGAAGCAAACGAGAGAAGTGCTCAACTCCGACAGGCCCGTACTCGTCATCAGCAATTCCACGCTGGATACACAGGACACGGTGATTCGCCTGGTCACGGACGGAAACCATTTGCGTTTCGATATCAACAACCGCGAGGCGGCTCGGCGACATCTTTCGCTCAGCTCGAAGCTGCTTCAACTGGCAAGGACTGTCCTATGAGCTTGATCGAACGGAACAAGCCAAGTTTGTCGCGCGCGTTGGGACGGGTCAACATCATCGGAGTGGCGGTCGCTCTGGTGATTTCGAGCGTTGTCCTGCTCGTCTACGAGGCGGTTTCGCTTCGAGGCGCGCTTGCGGACAACGCCCGGCTTCAGGCCGCAATGGTCGCGGAAAATATGTCGGCGCCACTGATCTTCCGCGACAGCGAGGTGGCGAGCGAAGTGTTGGCGCACCTCGGCAAGCTCCCCTATATCGAAAGCGTTGCAGTCTTCGATGCGAAGGGCGGTCGCTTTGCCCGCTTCGTTCAGCGAGGGCTATCGGAATTTGAACAGAACGAAGGCACGGAGGCCGCGGCGCAGACACAAGTGCGCCTTTCTTTCAAGGACGTGATCGTCGCCGCACCCGTGGTTCAGGGTGGCGTGCGGGTCGGCACGGTGGTCCTCGTTGCGACGACCGACGGAATGAAGGCGGAATTCACGCGCTATGCCTGCTTCCTGTTTCTAGCGTCGGCGTGTGCGCTGTGGATAGCGTCGTTCGTCATGTCGCGTACCAGAGCGCGCGTCATCGAGGCGGAACGACAATTGGAATACTTCGCTCTGACCGACCCGCTGACTGATCTGCCCAACCGTCGCGCTTTCTATGACGAACTGGCTGGCTGTCTGCGTCCGGCTGCGGGTGTTTCCCCGCAGGTGACACTTGTCCTGATCGATCTCGACGATTTCAAAAAGATCAACGATACGCTCGGACACGGTGCCGGGGACGAACTACTGCGCGCGGTAGCGCACACCCTGCGGGGCACCGTTCAGCAACGAGATGTCGTGAGCCGTATCGGCGGCGACGAATTCGCGGTGTTGGCAACTTCGGATACCGACCGGATCCAAAGCCGAAGGACCGCGGAGAAGATCGTGCGCAGCCTTGGGCGGTCGTTCGAACTTGAAGGGACGATGGTGCCCGTCACCGTGAGCGTGGGCTTTTCGCGGTATCCGGATGACGCCGGCGATATTGCGTCCCTCGTGAGTAGCGCGGATATTGCGCTCTATGCGGCCAAAGGCGGTGGTAAAAATCTTGCGGTCGAGTTCCGGCCGAAAATGACGGCAGAGGCGCAGCGGCGTGCGTCGCTGGAGCGCGATCTGCGCGAAGCGGTCGAGCGCGATGGGCTGGACATTGCCTATCAGCCGCAATTCGATTGTCGCACCGGGCGGTTAGTCGGCGTGGAAGCGCTTGCTCGTTGGGATCACCCTTCACAAGGGGCTATTTCTCCCGCCGAATTCGTGCAGATTGCGGAGAGTAGCGACTTGATTCTGTCACTCGGCCGATGGATTCTGACCCGAGCCTGTCAGGATGCCGTGCGGTGGAATAGCGATGCAGCGACTTCTGTTAGCGTCTCGGTGAATGTATCGGCGCGACAACTCCGGCATCACACTTTCGGTGCCGACGTGCTTGCAACACTGCAGGAGACCGGTTTGCGACCGGAGTTGCTTGAACTTGAACTGACCGAGAGCCTGTTGATGGAGAATGTCACGGTGGCGGCGGAGGTCATGAGAACGCTGCGTGCACGAGGTGTGCGCCTGTCGATCGACGACTTTGGCACGGGCTATTCGTCCCTGTCGTACCTGCAGTCGTTTCCGCTCAATCAACTGAAAATCGATCGCAGCTTTGTGAAGGCGTTACCGTATTCGGGGCAGCCAATTGTTACAGCCATCATTTCGATGGCGCACAGTTTTGGTCTCACTGTCGTCGCGGAAGGGGTTGAATATCCGGCGCAACTGGCGTGGCTATGCGATAGCGGGTGCGACTTCGTTCAGGGTTATCTCACGGGCCGGCCAATGACATTTACCGCATTGATGGAGGCATTGGAGGAAGAGCGCGAGCATTTCCTCGCCGCCGAGCGCACTGAGTCGGCTGGACCCGTCGCGTAGAAACATGTAACTTCACGTTGCGACTCTCAGGCTTAGTCCTGACGCAGCTTCAGTATCATCCATGTGCAGGAGATGGAGTTAGGGCTTGCAAAACGATTCGATACGAATTGGCGTTGATCGCGTCAAAGTACCGAATCGCGCTGCTTGCGATCTTGAATAGTGGCCGCTAACGACGCGGCCGACACGCGGCGCGAGCGTCGCAGAATCGGGGGTGAGATGAAAAGCTTTTTCGTTGGCGCAGCGCTGGTGAGTATGGGCATCACCGCTTCGGGATTTGCGCATGCGACGGATATTGGCGTGGGCATTAACATCGGTACGCCACCTGTCGTGGTCGCGCCGGCCCCGGTCGTTGTCGTGTCGCCTGGATGGCACGGCGATCGCTATTGGGACGGCCACCGCTATTGGGATCGCGACGAATGGGAGGAACACCACCATCATCACGGACATAAGGACGGTCACTGCCCGCCCGGACACGCAAAGAAGGGCGAATGCTGAACCGCGCAACCATCCATGTCTCTGGCGTTCCGCCAGAGACATGGATGTGCATGAACAAAGTGTAGATTCGCTCGCGTCGCGTCTACCATTATCGGCGGCAGGCACCGTACGTTGGCGTACGGCCTGCCGTCGTGCTTTTTGGTTCGTCACGGGTTGCATGCACGCGCGCGCCTTCGAATGGCGCGTGAATGGATGAGCGGCTAGAGAGCAGGGCCCGAAAAGACCGGAATTCCCGGCTTTACCTTCCGTACTTGAAACGCAAGCGTACGGTTCGTTCTAGATACAGAGAAGACTTTCCCCGGTCGCCCTGAGAAGCACAGGACGCGGCGGGACAATTGAGTGGAAGGCACCCGTCACGCCGAGCTGCTGACGTGTGATGGAAACGATACGCAATGGTCTCTTTGCTTCAGCCCCCTCGACTATTTCAGGAGAGTCGTGATGCCCTATCATGCGAACCGTCTGCGGCCGTTGACCCGTGCGGAACTGGAAGTCCTCAGCCCTCTCAAGGCGACCAGAGAGAACCTGCGTGTTACCGCGAGATCCATCTGGTCTACTACCTACGTAACTGTGCCACCAGGCGTGGAGCTAGCGCCAAAAGTGAAAAGCGAGCGAATGGATGTGCGCCCCGATGGTCAGAGCCTATGGAAAATCGGCATCGAGATGAGCGCCGGTTCGACGCCCGGACTGCCCATGGGCTGTACGGTCCAGAGGCACGAAAAAACCGATACGATGGGACAGATCTCCGGCCACCCGTCGTTCCGGCCAGAATGGATGGACGTTCGATTCATTCCCAAAACGGGCATCCGCCGCCCGCAGCCGCAGATGCGAGACGGAAAAGGGCGCAAGGTCAAACCACTCACGGTCTTTCCCGGCGATGCACGCCAGGTTCTGTTCGATACAAGCTGGCCGTGGTTGCTGACGGGAAAGATCGTTACGAGCGACGGCACCTCCGGTTCGGGCGTGCTGATCGGCGACCGCCTCGTTCTGACAGCACGCCACGTCATGCCTTGGAATAGCATCGGAACCGGCAACTGGTGGATGAAATTCACGCCGTACTATTTTGACGGTACGGAGCCGTTCGGGTCGTCTTACGTCAGCGACGCCCGCCACTATGGGACCGACGACACGGACTTCAACCTGTCGCACGACTATGCGGTATTACGGCTATATGAGCCCTTGGGCAACCGGTTAGGCTATATCGGCACGACGAGTTTCGACGACGGCTGGAGAGGGCTGAACGTATGGGAGAACGTGGGTTACCCATTCGATGTCGCAGGCGGGGAGCGACCCGCGGTGCAAAGCTGGCAATCCTTCGAAGACGACTACGAAGACGATGACGGACAGACATTGGAAACGGAGGCGAGCCTGAACCACGGCAACTCCGGTGGCCCGTTCTTCGCATGGTTCGAAAACGGCAGTCAGGTTCGCGCGTGCGGCGTAGTGTCGAGCGAAGTGAGTTTCGACGGCGACGCGGACAATTCGGTCAGCGGCGGAGACAATCTGGTCAACCTGGTCGACTGGGCGCGAGCGAATTGGCCGTTGTAGGGCGCTAATCGCGCGAGGCAATCCGGATCCGGGTGGCTCGGGGCAGTATGACGAGCAGCCACCCGTTTTCCATAGGTCCGTATCAGCTGTCTAGAAACACGAGAATAGTATTTCAGCAGCAGTCCCAGCATCTGGCCATCGGCGTCGAATTGCTGGCCGCCCGAATCAAAATACCCTCGTTTGAAATCCCATCATACAAAGGTGTGACCCCCACCTCCCTTTCTCTGATCCGCCGATCCCAACGCATAACTATTCCGGCGATCCCATCCGGCCTATTCTGCTGAACACAACGAGCCGCAGCGAAGTCGTGGCCCGAAATGCTTCGAGTGGAGAGTATCCGACATGACCGTACCGCTTTCTCGCCCCGCCATTCCCGTTCTCGAAGCCGGCATGCCGGCGCCGGATTTCACGTTGCAAGCCACACCCGACCAGAATATCACCCTGTCCGAGTTACGCGGCGCGCCGGTGGTGATCGCGTTCTACCCGGCCGACTGGAGCCCTGTGTGTGGCGACGAACTCGGTCTTTTCAACGCCGCGCTCGCTGAATTGCGCCGGTTGGGGGCGCAACTGATCGCCATTTCGGTGGATAGCGCGTGGTCGCACACGGCATATGCAACACAACGCAAGCTTCATTTTCCGCTGCTCTCGGACTTCGAGCCGAAGGGCGAAGTCGCACGAAGCTATGGTGTGTACCGCGCGAAGGAAGGTGTTTGCGAGCGCGCGTTATTCGTTCTCGATGGGAACGGCATTGTGCGGTGGGCCTATGTTTCTCCCATCACCGTGAACCCGGGCGTCGACGGAATACTCGGCGCACTCGAACAAATGAACAATTCCACGCAACAGGACACCCCATGAGCCATCTCTCCGCGCCGGTCGGATCTCTGGACCATATCGAGGGTGCGTTCGGCGCGCCCGTCACGTTGATCGAATACGGCGATTTCGAATGCCCCTATTGCGGGGCGATGTACGGTGTGATCAAAGCGGTGCAGCAAGCCATGGGACCACAACTGCGATTCGTCTTCCGGCACTTCCCGTTGACGGATATGCATGCCCACGCGCTGCACGCCGCGCAGTTTTCGGAAGCTGCGGCGACTCAAGGCAAATTCTGGGAAGCGCATGACATCCTGTATGAAAATCAGACGGCACTGAGCGATACGGATTTGGCGCGGTATGCGGCGCAACTCGGCCTGCACGCGCGCGATCTGGCCGCGGCGTTCGAAGGCACTTACGACGGGCGTATCCAGCATGACTTCGACAGTGGCTTGCGCAGCGGCGTGAACGGCACGCCTACTTTGTTCATCAACGGCCAGCGTTATGACGGCGAGCGCGACGCCGAAACTCTGCTCGAAGCGCTGCGCGCCGTCGCCCGTCACGTGTGAGTGTGCGGATAGAAGAAAAGGGCGGCAAGGTCAACCTTGCCGCCCTTTTTCACGAGCACGCGAAAGCGTCGGAAACAAAAGTCATCCGCACGCTCGGCGCGATGCGGATGGCGGATTCCCCAACCCGTTAAACGTCGATCAAACCTCGATCAAACGTCGATCAGTTTGCGCAGGCTTTCGCCGGCAAGCGGCATGTCGCGCAGGCGCTTGCCGGTGGCATCGAATAGCGCATTGCCGAGCGCGCCCGCGGTCGGTCCCATCGACGCTTCCGCCGCGCCGAGAAACGGTGCGCCCGGCCGGTCGATCAAATGCACATTGACGCTGCGCGGCACCGCGGAGAAGCGCAGGATCGGATAACTGCTCCAGTCGAAGCTGCGAATCCGCTTCGTATCGAACTGCAATTGTTCATACAGCGTCCAGCTTGCCGACTGAATCACGCCGCCCTCGATCTGATTGCGGATGCCGTCGGGATTGACGATCTGTCCGGAATCCACCGCGACTTCAGCGTGTTCGAGAATCACCTGACCGGTTTCGGGCACGACGGATACCTCGACGGCAATCGCGACATAGGCCATCAGGTTCTTATACTTCGCGAACGCAAAGCCGACGCCGTGATTGCGCTTGCGCGGCGCACGCGGCCAGCCGAATTTCGCGGCGGCGAGTTTGATCACGTCGCGGGCGCGTGGGTCCTGCATGTGCTTCAGCCGGAACGCCACGGGGTCGCTGCCGGCAGCGGCGGCCAGCTCGTCCATGAACGTCTCGATCGTGAAGATGTTCATGTGCGCGCCGAGCGAGCGCATGGCCGACGTATGCAGCGGCATGGTCGGCGAGAAGTTGTTCATCACGTGCATGTTCGGCAACGCGTACAGCGGGATCGCGTTACGATCGCCGCCGCCTTCGGGCTGCACCATCGGCACCGAGGGCGCGGGCGCGAATGGCTGCTCCAGCAACTGCGCCGGAATGAGCCGGCCGGCGTTGACAATGCGCTCGTTGTGCGAACTGCTCCACAGCGCGTAGTTCCAGTCGACGATGCTGCCGCTCGCGTCGAGCGAGGCGCTGACTTCGGTCACCATCGCGGGCGTGTAGTGGTCCCACGTGTTCTCCTGTTCACGCATCCATTGCACGCGCACCGGCTGGCCGTCCATTTCGCGCGCGATCAACGCGGCGTGCGCGGCCACGTCGTCCGCGCCGTTGTGGCCGTAGCAACCCGATCCTTCCACATGAACGCAGCGGATCTTGTCTTTCGGCATGGCGAGCATTTCGGCAAGCCCGTCACGCAGCGGGTAGACCCCTTGCGAATGGGTCCAGACGGTCAGCGCACCGTCCTTGAAGAGCGCAACCGAGCAGGACGGCCCGATCGAGCCATGCATCATGTAACGCTTGGTGTATTTCGCGCCGAGCGTTTTCACGGCAGTGCCGGTGATGCTGTGCGTGTTGGCGATTTCGATGTGTTCGGTGGAGATCGTCTTCAGATCGCGATGTACGGTAGCGGGGTCGGGCAGTGCGCGCCCGGCCGTCCATTGGCTTCCCGCGGCGAGCGCGCGTTGCGCCTGCACGGCTTGCCACTCGCCTTTGGCGACCACGGCGAGCATGCTGCCGTTTCTGATGACCTTAAGGACGCCCGGCATCTTCAGAATCGCGGGCGTGTTCGTTTGCACAAGCCGCGCCTCGTAGACGGGTGGCATCACCACACGGGCGTGCACCATGCCCGGCATCATCATGTCCTGCACATAACTCACGCCGCCCGTCACCTTGCGGGGAATGTCCACGCGCGGCAACGAGGTGCCGATCATGTCGAACGTCGCGGGGTTCTTCAACGGCGAGACGGGCGAGGCCATGCGATGCAGGTCGACGAGTCCCACCGCTTCGCCATAGGTCATGCTGCGGCCATCCGGCGCCTTGATCACCGCATTGCGCGCGCTCAGCACTGAGCTGGCGACGCCGAAGTGCTGGGCGGCGGCATCGATCAGCAGCCCGCGCACCTGAGCCGAAGCGTTCAGCAGCGCGCTGCCGCTGTCGGCGATCGTGTGACTGCCCGCCGTGAGACCTTCATCGGGCGACGCGCCCGTGTCGGCGGTCAGAAACGTGATCAACGAGGGCGCCATGTCCAGCTCTTCCGCTGCGATCTGCAACAGCGCGGTGCGCACGCCGGTGCCCAGTTCCACCTTGCCGGTGTAGACGGTCACGTTGCCCGCCCGATCGATTCTGATCCACGAATCGAGGTACGGGTTGGTCTTCAGGCTGCCGGCGAGCGTCTGGGTCGCCTTGCCGATATGCACGGCGGCGCCTTCGTCCGCGATCACTTCCTGCGCCATCGCGCTCACGCCCGGAACCATGCTGAAGCTCACGACGAGCGCGCCGGACAGCAGAAACCGGCGGCGTCCTTCGTTGATATCCTCTTCCTTGACGGTCATTGCGCGCCTCCGTGGCTTGCCGCGCCTTGGGGTTTCGCCGCCGTCGCGTCACTTGCTGGCAGATGCGCGACTTCGCGAATCGCCGCGAGAATGCGAGTGTGCGTACCGCAGCGGCACAGGTTCGGTTCCATATGATCGAGCAGTTCGCGCTCGGTAGGCCGCGGATTGCGATCGAGCAACGCCTGCGCGCGCATGATCATGCCGGCGATGCAGTAACCGCACTGCGCCGCCTGGTGATCGATGAACGCCTTTTGCAGCGCACCGGGGTGTTCGATCGTGCCGAGACTTTCGATCGTGCGCACGGGCCGCTTGCCGATCGAGGAAACCGGAACCAGGCACGAGAACACCGCTTCGCCATCCACGATCACGGTGCAGGCGCCGCATTGACCGAGGCCGCAGCCGAACTTCGCGCCGTGCAGTTGCAGGTCGTTGCGCAGTGCGTAGAGCAGTGGCGTGGAAGGATCGATATCGAGCGCGTGCTGCACGCCATTCACGGTTAGATTGATCATCGCGCGTTGTTCTCCTTTCTGACCTTGGCTGCCATCGCCTCGACGTCCTGCCACGGGCCGCGCTGCGAATAGGTCGCGCGAACGTAGGCAGCGAGATCGGCGATCTGCTGGTCGTCGTAGATCTGGCTGAAGGCGGGCATGTAGTTCTCGCTGTCTTCGCCATGCCAGCCGTTGCCGCTCAATATCATCTGGACCGCGTTGCGCGGCGTCGCGGCATTGACGGCGGTGCTGAACGCAAGCGTGGGGCGCTCGCCGATCGACTGCATCGGCGCAGCGGGTCCGTGGCATTGCGCGCATGAGGCGGCGAACAGGGTCGCGCCGCGTTGCGCCTCGGCGGACTGGACACCCTGGTTGGCAGTGGACACGCTCGCCGGGAGCGGCTGCGGTTTCTGGATCGACAGCAGATAGGTGGCAATCGCCTGCACGTCCTCAACGGGCACGGTGGCGAGATCGCGCGTGACGGGCAGCATCGGTCCGGCCGCCGCGCCGTGTTCGCTGGCCCGGCCCGAACGTAGGTACGTGACCAACTGGTCTTGGGTCCACGGCTTGGGCGCCGCGCCGAGCGCATTGAGCGCGGGCGCTTCCCAGCCGTCGACCACGCCGCCGTCGAATGCGTGTCCCGACTTCTCGCCGCCGATCGGATTGAGCGGCGAATGACACGACGCGCAGTGGCCGAGGCCATCCACCAGCAATTTGCCGCGGTTCCACTCGGCGTCCTTCGACGCCTCCGGCTGCTGCGCGCCGGGATGCAGAAACAGCACGTTCCAGAAGGCCAGCAGCGGCCGGAAGTTCAGCGGGAAAATCAGTTCGTTGGCGGGCGCGACCGCGTTGACCGGTTCACGTGTCATCAGATACGCGTAGGCGGCCGAGATGTCGGTATCGGACATGCGCGTGAAGTGAATATACGGAAACGCCGGATACAGCAGATGCCCGTCGCGCGCGACGCCATGACGAAGCGCGCGCGTGAAGGCTTCGAGCGACCAGTTGCCGATGCCCGTTTCGGCGTCCGGCGTGATGTTGGTCGCGTAGATCGTGCCGAACGGCGTGGCGAGCGGCAGTCCGCCGGCGAATGGCTTGCCGCCCTTCGCGGTATGACACACGATGCAGTCGCCGAGAGCGACGACACGCGCACCCGCGAGCCTCGTCTGCGCGTCGAACGAGGTCGGCGCGGGCGGGCTGACCGGCGCGATGGCGGGCTTCCACATCAGCAGGAAGGCGACGGCCAGCGCGGCCACGACAACCACGCCGCCTCCCGCCAGCAGTCTAGACTTGCGAGTCATTCACGCACCTCTCACCAAAGTCCTGGAACGAACCGGCCGCGTGATTCGCGCCGGACGTTTGCCGCATCGATCGCGTCATGCTCGTGCCGCGCCTGGTTCTACGCCCTGGCCGGCGCTGCCGTGGAACGGATAGTCGATATAGCCGGCCGCGTCGCCTGCATACCAGCCAGTCGGCTTCGGGGCCGCGAGCGGCGCGTGGGCCGCAATGCGTTCGACCAGATCGGGATTCGCGATATACGCGCGAGCGAACGCCACGAGGTCGGCCTGGCCTTCGCGAATCAAGGTCTCGGCATGCTCGACGGAAATGCCGCCGTTGACCATCAACGTGCCCGAGAACGCGCGGCGCATGCGCTCGATAATGCGCGGCAAATCCGGCTGGCCGCTCCAGCCGTTCGTATCCGCCGCATGCACGTAGGCGACGCCGAACTCGTCGAGCATCTTGCCGACGTAGTCGTAGGTCGTGTCCGGGTCCGCGTCGCGTACGTTGTTGTAGTGCGCGTACGGCGAGATACGTACGCCGACCTGGTCGAGCGGGACCACCGAGCCGATCTCCGTGAGAATGTCGCGCAGGAAATTCGCGCGGTTCGCCACCGAGCCGCCGTAGCGGTCATCGCGCGTGTTGGTGGTCGACGAGAGGAACTGATGCGGCAGATAGCCGTTCGCCGCGTGCACTTCCACGCCGTCGAAACCGGCGGCGATCGCGTTGGCCGCGCCCTGGCGGAACGCGTCGACGGCGAGCTTCACTTCGTCGAGCGACATGGCGCGCGACGGCGTGGCGTGAATCTTGGTGTACTGGCCGTTGTGCAGTTGCGCCCACACCTGCAACTGTTCGAGGTCGTCGTTCACGCCCGAAGGGGAGAGCGGTGCTGCGCCGCCGAGCAGCGCGAACGAACTGACGCGCCCGCCATGCCACAACTGCATGAAGATGCGGCCGCCCGCGGCATGCACCTGGCTCGTGATGTGACGCCAGCCGTCGATCTGCTCTGCCGTGATGATGCCGGGCGTCAGGTCGAACGCCGCCGAGGCCGGACTGACATTCGTGGCCTCCGTGATGATCAAGCCGGCCGACGCGCGCTGCACATAGTACTCGGCCATCATCTCGGTCGGCCGGCCGCGCAACGGCGCGCGCGAGCGGGTCATGGGCGCCATCGCGACGCGGTTCGGCAAGCTCAATCCCGACAGGTCGTAGCCGTCGAGCAGGGGCGAAATGGAGGACATGGTGATTCCTTGATGAGCAATCGAGCGTCGTTCAGGTGAATGACTCTGCTGGTCAGCGTATCGCCGAGCCCGCGAAATTTCCTGAAGCCACGCTGAAATGTTGTTAATCCGGACAGCGAGCCGCCCGGTTGCGAAGCAATGCGTGTATCAGGCGTGGCGGGCGGCGTACGGACGGCCGATCACCAGGTAGTGCGCCAGCGCGACGATCGGAAAGGCCGTGGCGACCGCGGCGACGAGCGGCCAGCCGCCGTGTTCGTAAAGCGGGCTGGCGAGCGCCGAGCCGAACGCGCCGCCCACGAAGATGCTCGTCATATACAGCGCGTTCAGGCGGTTGCGGCTCGCCGCGTGCAACGCATAGATCTCGCGTTGACCCAGCACCATGTTCATCTGCACGGCGAAGTCGAGCACGATGCCGGTCGCGACAAGCCCGAGCACGCCCCACGCGGGATGGATCAGCGTGGGCGCATAGGCGAACGCGCCCACCACCAGCGCAATCAGCGTCGCGCGCACCGTATGGCCCGCATCGGCGAGACGGCCCGCCACCGGCGCCGAGGTCGCGCCGATCGCGCCGACCAGCGCGAAGATGCCGATCTCGGTTTGCGAGAGCCCGAACTGGCGGGTCAGCTCGACGGGAATCGCGGTCCAGAACAGGCTGAACGAAGCGAACATCAGCGCCTGGTAAAACGAACGGTGACGCAGCACCGGCATCGTGCGAACCAGGTGGCCGAGCGAGCCGATCAGTTCGAAGTACGTGGCCTGGTGATCGGGCTGGCGGCGCGGAATGGTCAGCGCGAGCACGCTGGTGACGATCGCCATCAGCACGGCGGCGGAACCGAATACCGCGCGCCAGCCGAAGTGCCCGGCCACCACGCTGGAGATCGGCCGCGACAGCAGGATGCCGAGCAGCAGGCCGCTCATGATGGTGCCGACCACCTTGCCGCGCGATTCGTCCGGCGCGAGATGCGCGGCGAGCGGAATCAGGATCTGCACGGCAACCGAACTGAAGCCGACCAGCAGCGA
Source organism: Paraburkholderia sp. RL17-383-BIF-A (assembly GCF_046028015.1). NCBI lineage: Bacteria > Pseudomonadati > Pseudomonadota > Betaproteobacteria > Burkholderiales > Burkholderiaceae > Paraburkholderia > Paraburkholderia sp. RL17-383-BIF-A. The sequence continues at coordinate 88,128 of NZ_JARESR010000022.1, forward strand.
GATGCCGAGGAACACGGCCGGTTGCTGCGCGAACGCCGCGGCGGCGAGGCTGGCGATCGACACCAGCGCGGTGGTGATCATCAGCTTGCGGTTTTCCAGCAGGTCGCCGAGCGGCACCAGAAAGAACAGGCCGAATGCATAGCCGATCTGCGTGAGCGAGACGATCAGGCTGGCGGTGCCGCCGGACATGTGGATGGCCGGTGCGATCAGTTCGGTGATCGGCTGCGCGTAGTACAGGTTCGCGACGATGGCGCCGCAGCAGAACGCGAACAACGCGATCAGTCCGCGTGTCAGCTTGACGGGGCTGTTGGCGGCCGCCGTGGTGGATGCCTGGGTTGACATGACAACTCCTTGAAGAAAAGAAACGGAATACGTGGACTCAGCGCGCGAGGTTCATCACGCGGTCGCCGAGTGAAATACCCAGATCGGTCATCAGCCTGCCGCGTTGCAACTGTTGGTTCTCCCAACGTTTCAGGGCTGAATCGATCGTCGCGCCGCTTTGCCAGGTCGAGGACAACGCGAGCGCAAGCGCATGGGCATTGGCGGCCGCTTTCGCCGTGCTGCCCGCCGTGTGAGGGCGCGGCACCGAAGCGGCGTCGCCGAGCAGCACCGCGCGGCCGAACACCATCTTCGGCGAGCGCAGATCGACGATCGGCTGCATGAAGGGCGCGTCGGTGGCATCGACCAGTGCGCGGAACGTCGGCCCTAACGACGCCTGCGCGTCTTCGCGGAGCTGTGCGATGTCGGCGCCCTTGGTCGAGCCGGGCGGCAGCGAGAACGCGCGCCGGATGCCGTGACGATCGACCAGCAACTCTTCGAGCCTTGCCGCGCTGTACTTGCGATACCACACCCAGTTGAAGCGCCGCTCGCCGGCCACGGTCGAATCGTTCTCGCCCGGAATCAGATAGGAGAGCCCCGAATGCCCGTCGCCTTGCTGAAACGCGAAGCGCCCGCGCAGCATGTCCGCTGCGTGCAACGGCAGATCGGCTTCCTCGACGAGGCCGCGCCATGCGACATAGCCCGCATACTGCGGCGCGACTTCGGGCAGCAGGCGCCGCCTGAGCGTCGAGCGGATACCGTCGGCGCCGATCAACAGATCGGCCTGTTCGCTGCGACCGCTCTCGAACTGCGCGACGATCCGCTCGCCTTCCATGTGGAAGTCGGTAAAGGTTTCGCCGGCATGCAGGTAAGACGCGGGCAGCGCGTTCTTCATGGCGCGGTAGAGCAGGCTCCACGAGGTCTGCATCTGCGGCATGTGGAGTTGTTCGACCACCCGGTCCTCGCGGTCCAGGTAGATACGATCGCCCGAGGCCACACCAGGCGGGTCCGGCAGTTCGACGCCGGCGAAGGCGAGCGCGTCCAGCACGTCCGGCTGAAGCACCACGCCGCCGCCGCGGCTTTCGAGCTGGTTCGGCGAGGTCTCGAACACGTCGACGTCCCAGCCGGCCGAGCGCAACGTATTGGCCGTCAGCAAGCCGCCGAGCGATCCGCCAATCACGACGGCACGCGGTCTTTCGAGCGATCTCATGCTGCTTTCCTTTGCCCTGCCGAACGCAGCGCGTTGATGAAGACCACGGGCGGTTGCGCGCCGCTGATCACATCGCCGTCTATGCGGATGGTCGGCACGGCCTGAACGCCCAGACTGTCGGCCCGCGCGCGCGCCGCGTCGATGTCCTGATTGCCGGCGGCGCTCAGCAAATACGCGCGCGCCTCGTCCGCGTCGAATGCATGTTCCGCGGCAAGCGCGACCAGCGTGTCGAGCGAGCCGATGTCGCGGCCTTCGGAGAAGTAAGCGGCGTAGATCGCCTGATACAACGCGGCCGTCGCGCGCGGGTCATTGCGCTGCTGCGCGAACTGCATCAGACGATGCGCAAGACGCGTATTCGGCGTGCGCAGCACCTTGTCGTACTGGAAGCGCGCGCCGGCCGCCAGTCCGGCGGCGGTGACCTGCGCATCCATAATCTGCGAGCGCGCCCAACTGCCGAATTTCCCGCTGCGGTACGCGCGCCGGTCCATCCCTTCGGCCGGCATGGCCGGATTCAATTCGAACGGCACATAGCGGATCGAAACAACCGTGTCCGCGCCGGCCGCCGTCAGCGCCGACGCGAGGTTCCGTTGGCCGATCCAGCACCACGGACAAATGAAGTCGTAATTGACTTCGACCTGAATGGCTTGCATGTCGCTTCCCTCACTAGGTAACGCATGCAGCTTATCCGTTGCGTTATCGTTGTTGAATATGGATAAAATGCAAGCTGACGTTGCGTTTTTTGCAACCAAACCGTCAATCAGGCCGAACATGGACAAATTCCTCGCCGTCAAAACCTTGCTTGAAGTGGCGGACGCCGGTGGCTTTTCGAAGGCCGCGCAACGTCTCGGGGTGGCGACCTCGTCAGTCACGCGCCTGATGGACTCGCTGGAGGCCTCGCTCGGCACCGCGCTGCTGACCCGCACGCCGCGAAAGGTCAGTCTCACGGACGCCGGCATCGCTTACGTCGAACAGGTCGCCAAGGTGCTCGACGATCTGGCCGAGGCGGACGAGAGCGTGTTCGACAGCGGTGCGTCGCCGGTCGGCGCGCTGCGAATTTCGGTTCCGTCCACCTACAGCCGCCTGCGCCTCGCGCCGCATCTCGCCGCCTTTCTCTCCGACAATCCGCGGGTGTTCCTCGACGTCGTGGTCGCCGATCACTTCGCCGATCTCGCGCTCGACCGGATCGACCTCGCGATCCGGATTGGTCTCGCCGATCGCGACGCCAACCTGATCGTCAAAAAACTGGCGGACAATCCGCGCTACGTGGTGGCGAGCCACGACTACCTCGAACGCAGCGGCACGCCGCAAACACCCCAGGAGCTCACTGACCACGAGTGCCTGCGTTTCGCCTATGGCGGCGGCTACCGCACTCGCCAGGCCTGGACCTTCCAGCGCGAGGGCGTGGAGCAACGCGTCGACGTGCACGGCCATCTGCTGTCGAACAATCTCGACATCCTGCTCGAAGCGGTGATGGCCGGGCGCGGCATCGCATTGCTACCCGAATGGCAGGTGGCGGCCGAAATTCGCGCGGGCCGCCTGCTGCGCCTCTTCGAACACTTCGACGCGAGTCCTCATGCGGGCGACGCCGTCGTCTACGCCGCGTATCTACCCAACCGCCGCCAGTCCAGCAAAGTGCGCGCGCTGGTTCAGTTTCTCGAGACGCGGCTTCGCGTATCGCTCGAAGGTTGAACGGTTGCGCGCGCCGCGCTCACTCGGTGCGTTTTTCAGCGCGCATTCCACCGGTCTGACTGATCGAAGTCGCGAAAGGGTGATTCAACGCTGACTGCAGTGTAGGAATGCCGCGCCCATAAAGTCCTGCAGAAAACATGAAATGTTCTGAGCGGGTGCCGGCGTTCGGCCACGCCAGTGTGAACGCGCCGCGGGCGTGCGCGCCGGAACGCGCCTGGCCGACCATATTGTTTAAGAACTATTAAGGTCGTTCGCCAAGGACTCGGCAAAAACCCGTGGCTAGAATGGGCTCCAGCTTTTCTCGCACTTCAAGCGAGTGCGGCCTGTCCTCCCATGTTCACCAAACCTTTAGGAAGTACAACGCCATGGCAAATCCGAAACTGGAAGTCCTCACGCCTGCAAACTCGCAGATCATCTTTATCGACCAACAGCCGCAAATGGCTTTTGGCGTCCAGTCCATAGACCGTCAGGTACTCAAGAACAACGTAGTAGGACTCGCGAAGGCAGCGCGGGTGTTCAACATCCCTACCACTATCACGACCGTGGAATCCGAAAGTTTCTCTGGTTATACGTACCCGGAGTTGCTGGACGTATTTCCGGAGCACAAGGTGCTCGAACGCTCGTCCATGAACTCGTGGGACGACCAGAAGGTTCGTGACTCGCTTGCTGCGAATGGCCGAAAAAAGGTAGTGGTGGCAGGTCTGTGGACCGAGGTTTGCAACAACACGTTTGCGCTGTGCGCGATGGCCGAAGGTGACTACGAAATCTATATGGTCGCCGACGCGTCGGGCGGCACCTCGAAGGACGCGCATGACTACGCGATGCAGCGGATGATTCAGGCCGGCGTGGTTCCGATGACCTGGCAACAGGTGCTGCTCGAATGGCAACGCGATTGGGCACACAAGGAGACTTACAACGAAGTCATGGCGATTGCCAAAGAGCATTCGGGCGCGTACGGGATGGGCGTGGACTATGCCTACACCATGGTGCACAAGGCTGCCCAGCGCGCGGCGGGGACGCATGAGGTTCTGGCGCCGGTGCCTGCAAAGAAGTAAGCAGCGACGAGCGCCCGCTTCCGATGAATAGCTCCGCGCTTGAAAGCGGAGCGCTCCCTATGAGGATCGCCATGAATTCCAGTACTTCCGAATCGACGCCGGCCGAGGTCGTGTTCTTCAACGGCAAGATCGCCACGCAGGACGACAAGCGTTCATTCGCCGATTCGCTCGCCGTCGCGAACGGCCGTGTCCTCGCTGCGGGCTCGCGTGAGGCCGTGATGCGTCACGCGAACGACGCCACGCGCCATGTCGACCTCAAAGGGCGCACGGTCATTCCCGGACTCAACGACTCGCATCTGCACATCATTCGCGGGGGCCTGAACTTCAATATGGAGTTGCGTTGGGACGGCGTACCATCGCTTGCCGACGCGCTCGACATGCTGCGCAAACAGGTGGCCCGCACGCCGGCGCCGCAATGGGTGCGGGTGGTGGGCGGCTGGAACGAATTCCAGTTCGCCGAGCGGCGCGGCCCGACGCTCGAAGAAATCAATGCGATCGCACCGGACACGCCGGTGTTCATCCTGCATCTGTACGACAGCGCGCTGCTCAATGCCGCGGCGCTGCGCGCGGTCGGCTACACCAAAGACACGCCGAACCCGCCGGGCGGCGAGATCCAGCGCGACAAGCGCGGCAACCCGACCGGCATGCTGATCGCCCGTCCCAACGCCGGCTTGTTGTACGCCACGCTCGCAAAGGGGCCGAAGCTCGGTCTGGAAGACCAGCGCAACTCCACACGCCATTTCATGCGTGAGCTGAACCGCCTCGGCGTGACGAGCGCAATCGACGCGGGCGGCGGCTATCAGGCCTATCCGGACGACTACGCGGTCATCATGGAAATGGCGAAGCACAGCGAACTGACCGTGCGCATTGCCTACAACCTGTTCACGCAGAACGCGAAGAAGGAAATCGAGGATTTCGCCAAATGGGTGAAGATGACCAAGCCCGGCGAAGGCGACGATTTCCTGCGCGTGAACGGTGCTGGTGAGATGCTGGTGTTCTCCGCCGCGGACTTCGAAGACTTTCTCGAACCGCGCCCGGATTTGCCCGAGTCGCTGGAGACCGAACTGGAAGCGGTCGTCAGGCTGCTGGTGGCGAACCGCTGGCCGTTCCGGCTGCACGCCACTTACAACGAATCGATCGAGCGCTTCCTGAACGTGTTCGAACGCGTGAACGCCGACATTCCGTTTAACGGTCTGCGCTGGTTCTTTGACCACTGCGAGACCATCACGCAGAAGAACATCGATCGGGTAAAGGCGCTCGGCGGCGGCATTGCGATCCAGCACCGGATGGCGTATCAGGGCGAGTACTTCATTCATCAATACGGCGAAGAGGCGGTGAAGCGCACGCCGCCGATCCGCCACATGCTCGACGCCGGCCTGCCGGTCGGCGCGGGCACGGACGCTACGCGCGTCGCGAGTTTCAACCCGTTCGTGTCGCTGTACTGGATGGTGTCGGGCAAAACGGTCGGCGGCACCGCGATGTATGGTAGCGAGAACAAACTCGATCGCATGGAGGCCTTGCGCCGCTATACGGTGGGCAGCGCGTGGTTCTCGAACGAAGAGGACAAGAAGGGCGCATTGGTGCCGGGCCAGTTCGCGGACTTCGCGGTGTTGAGCGAAGACTTTTTCACCGTCGACGAGAGCCGCATCAAATTCCTGACCTCGAACATGACGGTGGTGGGCGGCAAGGTCGTCTACGCGGACGACGAGTTCGCGCCGCTCGCGCCGCCGGATCTGCCGGTCAGCCCGTCATGGTCGCCGGTGGCGGAATTCGGCGGCTATAGCCGCTACAAGCCGACGGCGGTGGCGTGCGTGGACGGCTGCGTGAATCTGTGCGGCGTGCATGCGCATGCGCACGGTTGGGCGTGGCGCAAGAACGTGCCGGTCAGCGATTCGAACGGTTTCTGGGGCGCGTTGGGATGTAGCTGCTTCGCGTTCTGATCACGCCCGTTTCGTAGCACCACGCGAGCGAGGACCTTTATGCCGACCCTGACCGACGGCGTGCTGTTTGGAATGGTCATTCTGGTCCTCGATTTTCTCGCGTGGCGTTTCATGAGCCGCAAGAGCGACCAGACCCGGCTCGCGTTTCGCGCGCTGATGTTCGCTTCGTCGAGCTACGTGCTGTTCAGCTATGGCATGAATCCGCTGCGCGCGGCGCCGTGGCCGGACGAGCCGCTGCGTCATCTGCTCGCGCAGGTGCTGGAGATCGTGTGGTGGCTCCAAGGGGCGCGGCTTGTCACGATTCTCCTCGATCGCGTGGTGTTGCCTGAGGCATGGCACAAGGAGCGATTGTTTCAGGACGTGTTCGGCGCGCTGGTGTTTCTCGCCGCCGCGGTCGGCGCGATTGCCTTCGTGTTGCAGTTGCCGGTGCGCGGCCTGCTTGCCACTTCGGGCGCACTCGCGGTCGTGCTGGGCCTCGCGATCCAGAGCACGCTCAACGACGTGTTCTCCGGCGTCGTGCTGAATGCGACCGAGCCATTTCGCCTAGGCGACTGGGTGACGATCGGCGACGTGGAAGGCAAGGTGGTAGAGAGCAACTGGCGCGCAACGAGCCTGCTCAACGGGCAGGGCAACATCGTCGTGATTCCGAACAGCGTGGCGGCGCGCGCCCATATCGTCAACGCCAACGAACCGTCGCATACGCACGGCATTAGCGTGGTGCTGCCCATCAAGCCGTCGATCCGGCCGGCACTCGTGCTGGAGGCGCTTGCGAGCGCCGCCGAAAGTTCGCGCGATGTGCTGGACGATCCGAAGCCGGTGGTGAGCGTGCGGCGCGCCACCAACGACGCGATCGAGTACGAGATCGTCTGTTTCGTCAGCGAGCTGGCCAAGAAAATCACCGTGCGCAACGACCTGTTCGATCTTGCGCACCGCCATCTGCTTTCGCGCGGCGTGGTGTTGCGGCCGTTGTCGGTGCCCGAACCCGTGACGGGCGGCACCGCCGACGAGAAGCTACGGCTCTTGCGCAACGTGCTGATCTTCCAGACGCTGGCGCGCGACGAACTCGCCGAATTGGCCACGAAACTGACCCAGCACGAGTTCGACGCCGGCGACACGATCTACACCGCGGCGGATGAAAGCGGTCACGAGCTGCACATTCTGGCGCAGGGCGTGGCCAAAGTGGTCGTACAGAAAGACGGTGGCGAGATCGAACTGCGCAGGCTCGCGCCGGGCGACTCGATCGGTCAGTCGGGGATTCTTGCGGGTGTCAGGACTGCGGTGGTGGTGCGGGCGCTAACGCGCGCCACGGTCTTCCGGCTCGACAAGAGCGCGTTGACGCCCGTTCTCACACAGCGGCCGGAAGTGGTCAAGGAGATGTGCCGGCTGCTGTCGGAACACCATGCCACGGAGGAAATGCTGCTGGCCTCGCCGTCGAATCTGGATGAGAGCGGCGGCGGCCTGCTGCAATGGATTCGCGATGGCGTGCGGCGCTTCCACGAACTGACGCTGTGAGCAGATTCGCATAAGTAGCGTAGCGATTAAGGGTTTTTAAGAATCCGCCAAAGTCTTTATAGATTTATTTCGCTACGCTGCGGTGGATAGTCCCTGGACTCTCATCGATTCGCCACGCGGGCGGGTCGCGGCGTCCGGTCGGCATGCGTGAAGACGCGTCGGGAAAGGGGCTGACACGGAGGAGTTGACATGAAGAAGCGCATTGCCGGTGTTGACATCCCAGACGGTGTCATGGCCCAGGCGGCAACTGACCTGATCCGCGGCACGGAGTCGGAACTGATGTTTCATCACGCGCTGCGGGCTTTCCTGTTCGCCGCGCTGATTGGACACCGCGAGAGCCTGACTTTCGACGCGGAACTGCTGTATGTCGGCGCGATGTTTCACAACGTGGGCCTGAATGCGAAGTACGAGCGCTCGCCATACCGCTTCGAAGTGGACGGCGCGAATGCCGCGCGCGATTTTCTGCGGCAGTACCGCGTGGCCGAGCGCGAGATCGAAGAAGTGTGGGTGGGGATCGCCTTGCACACCACGCCGGGCATTCCGGAGCATCTGTCGGCGCTGGTTGCGCTCATCAGCGCCGGCGTGCAGATGGACGTGCGGGGCGCGCGATACGACGAATTCACCGCGCATCAGCGCGACGAAATCGTCCAGGCGTATCCGCGCGAATCCGGCTTCAAGAAGAAGCTGATCGACGCATACGCGCACGGCATGGCGCATCGGCCCGAGACGACCTTCGGGACCGTGAATGCCGACGTGCTGGACCGGTGGGATCCGAACTATCGCCGCCTGAATTTCTGCGGACTGGTGCTGGGATCCGACTGGCCGAATTGATGAATGGTTGACAGAAAGGAAGATAGGCATGGGCTACATCATTTCACTCGGAGTCGGCTTCGGCATCGGGCTCCTCTACTGGCTGCTCAAGGTTCAGTCACCGGCCCCGCCGCTGATCGCGTTGGCGGGCCTGCTCGGCATGGTGCTGGGCGAGCACGCGATTCCGGTCGTCAAAGCGCAGCTCTTCACGCAGACGGCCACGGCGCAGGTCGCCGAACCGCTCAAGGGCGCCGCCGTGCAAAAGCCTGACGCGAGCAAGGAAGGCGGTTGATACGCAAGGCGCGCGCAGTTCGCCGGACGGAATGCCGTTCGCGGGCCGTCATTCAAATTTTGCCCACTCAAACGGATAGTCAAATGTTCAAGTCGCTTCATAGGTACCGCTCCATCGCGCTCGTGTGCGCCGCGCTGCTGGTCGGGTTCACGCCGGTTTCGTCAGCCCTCGCCGATGCGGGGCCGCCGGAAGTGCCGGGCAGCAAGGTCGCGCTGGTGAAACACCCGGACGTGTCGGTCGGTCCGCAGTACGACACCACGCATGTGTACGTCGCCTCGGCCGACCTCGACGCGTTCGTCAACAGCTTCCTCGCGACCTTCGGCGGCAAGGCCTCGCCGCGCGCGGTTTTCACCGTGACGCCGACGCCGAGCAAGACGGCCTCGCAATACGTGCAGACGCCGGTCGGCATGCTGTCGGTGTTCGGCTTCGAGACGCCGGTTCCCTATCCGTTCGGCAATGAGCGCACCGGCTACCTCGTCACGGATATCGACCAGGGCGTGAAAGCGGCGCGCGCGGCCGGAGCCGACGTGCTGGTCGAGCCGTTCGACGATCCGATCGGCAAGGACGCGATCATTCAATGGCCGGGCGGTCTGACGATGCAGCTCTACTGGCACACCAAGGCGCCGAATTACGCGCCGTTGCAGAGCGTGCCCGACAACCGCGTGTACGTGTCGCGTTATGAAGCGAACAACTTCGTGCGCCGCTGGCTGCACTTCTCGCACGGCAAGGTGGTGTCGGACAACCCGCGCGCGGATGCCGGCGTGATCGGCCGCCCGGGCGAGACGGTGCGCGAGATCCGTATCACGTCGGGCTTCGGCCGCATGATCGTGTTCGTGACGGACGGCAAGCTGCCGTTCCCGTTCGGACGTGAAACCACCGGCTACGGCGTCGACGACGTGGCGCAGACGCTGGAGCGCGCGCAAACGGCCGGCGCGAAGGTGGTGTACCCGGCGTATGCGAGCGGATCGGGCAAGACCGCGATGCTCGAATTCCCGGGTGGGTACATTGCCGAAGTGCACGATGGCAAGTGAGGCAAACGTCGTGGCGCCGTTCAGAGTGCGGCGCATGCGCCGCGCCATCCGCGCGTTGCTGATCAGCACGGGGCTGGCGGCGGCGCTGCCGGCTGTGGCCGCGGACACCGCGCTCGGCGGCGCGGACGATACGTCCACGACCGGCAGCACGGCGGCCGCGGCGGCGCCGTCGTGCGCGCGGCCCGCGATCATGTTCAATCGCTGGCAGGAAAACTGGTCGGCGCTGGCCAACCCCTGCGTGCCGAAAAAGCCCTTCGATTCGCTGAAGTACATTCCGCTGTTCGGCAATCCGGACGCGTATATTTCGCTCGGCATGGTGCTGCGCGAACGGCTCGAAATCAACGACGCACCGCTGTTCGGCCTCGGCGCGGCGCACGACGACACCTACCTGCTGCAGCGGCTCGAAGTTCACGCGGACGTGCGCCTCGGCCCCCATGTGCAGATCTTCACGCAATTCGAAGACGCGCGGCCTTACGGCAAGGATGTCGTTACGCCGGTCGACAAGAACCCGCTGGATCTGCGCCAGGCGTTCGTGGCGATTACCGAACCGCTCGGGCCCGGTACGGTGAAGTTTCGCGTCGGCCGCCAGGAAATGGCGTTCGACTTGCAGCGTTTCGTTTCCGTGCGCGACGGCCCGAACGTGCGCCAGGCGTTCGACGCGATCTGGGCCGACTATGAAACCGGCCCGTGGCGCTGGATCGCCTACGCAACGCAGCCGGTCCAATACCGCGACAACTCGGATTTCGACGACGTCTCCAATCGCGATCTGACTTTCAGCGGCGTGCGCGTGGAGCGCAAGAACGTCGGGCCGGGCGATCTGTCCGCGTATTACTCGCGCTACAACCGCAATAACGCGAAGTTCCTCGACGCGAGCGGCGACGAACACCGCGACGTGTTCGACGCGCGCTACGCCTGCAATGTCGCGCCGATCGACTGGGACGTCGAGGCGATGTATCAGTCCGGACATGTCGGCAGCAAGACCATCGGTGCTTGGGCGGTCGGCTCGCTGGCCGGCTACACGCTGACCTCGTTGCCGTGGACGCCGCGCCTCGGCATTCAGGTGGACGCCGCTTCGGGCGACAGTCATCCGAAAGACGGGCGCATCGGCACCTTCAATCCGCTCTTTCCGAACGGCTACTACTTCGCGCTGGCCGGCTACACCGGCTACACGAACCTGGTGCACGTCAAGCCGACGCTCATCCTCAAGCCGAGCAGCAAGCTCACGCTGCTGGCCGGCGTCGGCCTGCAATGGCGTCAGACCACCGCGGACGCCGTGTACGGCCAGGGGTCGTCGGTCGTGCCGGGGACGGCGGGGCATGGCACCCCGTGGACCGGTTTCTATACGCAACTGCGCGCCGACTATGCGGTTGCCGCCAATCTTGCGGCGGCGCTGGAAGCCGTGCATTTTCAGGTCGGTCCGTCACTGCGCGATCTGGGCGCGCGCAATGCCGACTACGTGGGCGCCGAACTCAAGTTCGGCTGGTAGAGGTATAGAACAGCAGCAAGAGTGTATTGAACAGCAAGCGGTAGCGTACGCGCTACCGGCAAACCGTCGTTACGGCGACGGGCCAGATGAGGTCAAGCCATGAGCACTCCGGACATATCCGTCGACGCAACCACGCCCTCGGAACTCGAGTTTCCGTATTCCTCGCTGGAATATCGCAGGCATCAGATGTTCCCCCGTCTTTCCGCCGCCGAGATCGCGAGCCTGCGCCGCTTCGCGCGGCCGATGTCGTTCAGGGCCGGCGAACTGATCTTCGAAACCGGGCAGGTGGCGCTCGGCCTGTTCGTGCTGCTGCATGGCCGCGTGCGGATCGAGTCGCGCGACAGCTTCGGACGCTCGACCGTCGTCACCGAACACGACGACGGCCACTTCATGGCGGAGATGGCGCAGCTCTCCGGCAAGCCGGCGTTGATCGACGGCATCGCGCTGACGGACGTCGAGACGCTCGTGATCGAGCCGGAGCGCTTGCGCGCGCTGATCGTCGCCGACGCGCAACTCGGCGAGCACATCATGCGCGCGCTGATTCTGCGGCGGCTCGGGTTGATCGAGCAGGGGCTCGGACCGGTGATCGTCGGCAATGGCGACGACGCGCGGCTGATCCGGCTGCAAGGTTTCCTGCGTCGCAATGCTTATCCGGCGATGGTGATCGACGCCCGCACCGATCCCGAAGCCATGAAGCTGCTGGGCGGCATGACGACCGGTCCGGGCGATTTCCCGCTGGTGTTCTGTCCGAACGGCTACGTGCTACGCGCGCCGGACGAGGCGCAGCTCGCGTCGTGCCTCGGCCTCGTGCCGACCTTCGAGCAATCGCGCGTGTATGACGTGGCGATCGTCGGCGCCGGACCGGCGGGACTGGCCGCCTCCGTGTATGCGGCCACCGAAGGTCTGTCGGTCGCCGTGTTTGACCAGCGCGCGCCGGGCGGCCAGGCCGGCGCGAGTTCCCGCATCGAGAACTATCTGGGCTTTCCCACCGGCATTTCGGGCCAGGCGCTCGCAGCCCGCGCGTTCCAGCAGGCCTTGAAGTTCGGTGCGCATCTGGCGATTCCCGGCAAGGTCATGGACGTGAGCCGTCATGACGGCATCTTCATGCTCACGCTGGAGGACGAGCAGCGCATCAGCGCGCGCACCGTCGTCGTGGCGAGCGGCGCGGCGTACCGCAAGCCGACGGTGCCCGGGTTCGACCGTTTCGAAGGGCGCGGCACGTTCTACTGGGCATCGACAATCGAGGCCAAGCTCGTGAAAGGGCAAGACATCGTGCTGATGGGCGGCGGCAATTCCGCGGGCCAGGCGGTCGTGTTTCTGGCGAACTTCGCGCGCAGCATTCGCGTGCTGATACGCGGCGCGGATCTCAACGCGAGCATGTCCAGATACCTGATCGACCGGATCGGGTCCTTGCCGAACGTGACGCTTTGCACGCGCTGCGTGCTACGCGAACTCGGCGGCGACGAAAGCGGACTGACCGAGGTACGTATCCGCCATGAGGACGAGGGCGCGGACGAAGTGATTTCCACGCGCCACCTGTTTCTTTTCATCGGCGCGGACCCGAAAACGGATTGGCTCGGTTCGAGCGGCGTGGAGCTCGACAACCGCGGCTTCGTCGTGACCGGCTTCGCGCGCAGCGAGCACGGCTTCTCCGAGTCGAGCGCGCGCTATCCGCTCGAAACCAGTGTGCCGGGCATGTTCGCTGTTGGCGACGTGCGCTCGGAGTCCGCGAAACGGGTCGCGGCGGCGGTGGGCGACGGGGCTGCCGTGGTGAGTCAGATTCACGCGTATCTGAGCCAGCTCACGAAGGCGGCGGCTTGAGGAAAACGGTTCAGGTCGAAGGGTTCGCGAGCGCGATGCCAGCCAGCATGCGGACGACGGAACAGCCGATGCAGGACCTGGCCGGGAGCGCCGGCGTGCATCACGGCGTCATACCTAAGTGTGATAGTGCGAAGCGCCGGCCGGCCCCTAACATGCAAAGGAATGGGATCGTGCCTCTGCTCGTGCGTCGCGTGCAAGCGCGGCGCAAGGTCAGCATGACGCCGGGCGGGGCGCGCCTGAAACATTGAAGGTCGCGCCAGAATCGAGTGGCGGCATGACATTGGCGCAATGTGGGTATCCGCAGCTATGAGCTTTATTTGCATCGTCGACGACGACGCGTCGTTACGCAGCGCTCTCGGCAACCTTCTCAAGTCGGTGGGCTACACGACGATGACGTTTGCGTCGGGCGAGGCATTTCTCGCCTCGCCGGTGGTCGACGACGCGTTGTGCGTGTTGCTCGATCTTAGAATGCAGGGCATGCAGGGTCTCGACTTGCAACGTCGACTGCAAGAGGATCATAGGCAAATTCCCGTCGTGCTCATGTCGGCGCATGGCGACGACGAAACCGTTCGGCGTGCGATGCAACGCGGCGCCGTCGGGTTCGTGCGCAAACCTTTTGCGGATGACACGCTGCTAGAGCTGATCCAGCTGGCCATTAGAAGGAAGGGGAAATGAATTGAGCACCGAGGCGTTTGCCGACGGATTGCGCGCAGTGTCGCCTGATGCCGGCGCGACGGCGCATTTCGATCAGGTCTGGTTCGATCAGCTCATGCTCGAGGCGCTGCTGGTCGACGGCAACATCGTGCGCTATCGCGCGAGGAAGCGCGACGGCGCGCAGTCGTGGCTGGTCGCGGTGCCGGCCGATGTGCCCTCCGAGGCCGTCTTCCGGCGTCTTGCGCAGGAGTTCGCGCCGGCCGACAAACTCGACTCGGCGTGGGGCGTTCGACCACTCGCGCTCGTCCAGCTCGCGCGCGGCCCGATACTCGTGTACGAAGACAATGGCGGCGCGCTGCTTCTGCCGCCTGCCGACGGCACGATCGCGCTCGGCCGTTTCCTGCGCATCGCGGTCGGTGCGGCGCGTGCTCTGCGGCTCGCGCATAGGCGCGGCGTTTTGCATCGCGACCTCAAGCCGTCCAATCTGCTGGAAGGCACTGACGGTACGGTTCGTTTGCTGGGATTTCGCGATGCCTTCCATCTCGCGGCGGATCCCTGCGCCGAGTCGCCGGATATCCTGTACGGCACGCTCGCCTATATGTCGCCGGAGCAGGCGAGGCGCGCCGAAGGCCAGGCCGACGAGCGAAGCGATCTCTATTCACTCGGCGTGACGTTGTACGAACTCTTGACGGGCCGTCTGCCTTTCGAAGCAGCGGACGCGCTCGAATGGGTCTACAACCACGTCGCCCGTCAGCCCGCCGATCCGCGGCAGTATCGTCCGTCGCTGCCCACGGTGCTGAGTTCGATCGTCCTCAAGCTGCTGGCGAAAAGCCCGGCGGATCGCTATCAAAGCGCGTCGGGTCTCGAAGCCGATTTGCGGCGTTGTCTGGCCGACTGGAACGAGATGCAGCACATCGCGCCGTTCGAGCCGGCCGCGGAAGACAACGTCAGGAACCTTGCTGTCACGCATCGCCTGTTCGGCCGTGCGCACGAATACAACGCGCTGCTCGAAGCCTTCGAGCGCAATGCGCAGCAGGGCGCGGCGCAGCTCATCTTCGTGTCCGGCTACTCGGGTGCGGGCAAGTCTGAACTCGTGCGCAGCGTGCACCGCGCGACCGCGCAAACGCCTACGCTGTTCGCCTCGGGCAAGCTCGAGCAGTACGGGCAGAACGCGCCCTACGCGCCCTTGATGCAGGCGATACGCTCGCTGTTCCAGCGCATTCTGGGCGAGAGCGACAGCGAACTCGCGCGCTGGCGCGACGTGTTGCGCGAAGCGGTAGGCGCGCAGGGCAAACTGATCGCGAGCTTCATTCCGGAACTGGAACTGGTGATCGGCGAGCAGCCGGAGGTGCCGGATCTGCCGCCGGTCGAAGCGCAACTGCGTTTCCAGGCGCTGATCACGCGCCTGTTGTCCGTGTTCGCGACGCAGGCGCATCCGCTGGTCCTGTTCTTCGACGACGTGCACTGGTTCGACGACGCCACGTTGAAGTTCATTGCGCAATTCGTGGCGACCGTGGAGATCCGCCATGTGCTGCTGATTTGCGCCTATCGTGATAACGAGGTGGACCGGTCGCCGAAGTTCAAGGCATTTCTCAACTCGCTGCCGAGCGCCGCTGCGCAAGTCGCCACGCTTGCCGTCGGCCCGCTCGATATTGCGAATGTCATGGCGCTGCTCGCCGACGCGCTGCATTGCGACGCCGCGCAGGTTTATCCGTTGGCGGCGATCGTCCACGAGAAGACCGGGGGCAATCCGTTTTTTATCAAGCAACTGCTGCTTGCGCTGGCTGACCACCAACTGATCGCTTATGACGGCATGGCCGGGCGCTGGACCTACGATATCGACCGGATCAGCGAGTACGAATCGTCCGATAACGTGGTCGATCTGATGGTGGCGCGGCTGTCGCGCCTGCCGCGCGAGGCGCAGGCCGTGCTCAGGCTGCTGGCGTTCATGGGCCGCCGGCTCGACCGCTCGACGCTGATGCGGATCGATCATGCCGGTGGAGCGGAACTGGAGCGGCGGCTGCAACCGGCGATAGAGGCCGGCCTGGTGGTATCCGACCGGACGGGTTTCGCTTTCGCCCACGACCGGGTTCAGGAAGCTGCATACGCGCTGACCCCCGCTAACGGGCGCGGTATCGAACATGCCCGCATCGCCGCCATTCTGACGGAAGATTTCGACGCGCGCGCGATGAGCCAGTCGGCCTTCGACATCGCGCATCATATCGAACGGGCTCAGGCGGCCGGCGCGCTGCGCGGTCTCAGTCCGGACGAAACGGCTCTGTTCGCGAAGATCTGTTTGCAGGCGGCGCGCCACGCAAAAGAAGCGATCGCCATCCAGTCAGCACTGAGCTATCTCGACGTCGCGCAGACACTGCTCGACGCGAGCGTGGTGGACTACGCGCAGTCGTTCGGCTACGAGATCGGGGTGCTGCGGGTGCAGTGCCACATCCTGAATGCGAACTTCGATGCCGCCGGCGCGGAGATCGCGAGGCTGCTGCGGCAGGACCTGTCGGTTGTCGCTCGCGTGTCGGTCTACAAGCTGAAGGTCGACATGCAGCAGCATCTGTCGGACTATGAAGCCGCGGTCGACACCACGCTCGAAGGCGTCAAGCTCTTCGGCACGTATCTGCCGCGCTATCCGGAAGCCGCCGATGTCGAAGCCGCATACAGCCGGCTCAACGAATCGCTCAAGACGCGAAGCATCGCCTCGCTCGCGGATTTGCCGATGTTGCGCGACGAGAAAATCGAATCGGAAATGAATCTGCTGGCGAGCGTCTATGCGCCTGCATCGTTCGTGAACGAACGTCTGGGCTTCCTGCATCTGTGCCGGATGGTGCAGCTCACCGTCGATCACGGCATCACCGCGGCTTCGGCGCATTGTCTATCGTGGTTCGGTGTGTACGTGGCGGAATTTTTCGGCCGCTACGAGGAAGGCTTCGAGTTCTCGCGGCTCGCGCGCACGCTGGTGAAGGAGCGCGGTTTCAACACCGTCGCCACGAGCGTGCTGGTCGCGCTCGACACGGTCGCCGTCTGGACGCAGCCGCTGCCCTACGTGCTGGACTGCGCGCGCGATGCCTTCGAATCGGCGCGCCCGAGCGGCGATCTGACCATGAGCTGCTACTCGTGCAACCACATCGTGTCGGATCTGCTGACGATCGGCGCGCCGCTGGAACAGGTCGACAGGGAAATCGATCTCGGCCTGTCATTCGCGAGGCGCGTGCGTTTCAAGGACGTGGAAGACATTCTGGAACTGCAGAAGCGCTACGTTCACAGCTTGACGGGCGGCCCCGGACTGCCGGGCAACTTCGGCGTCGTGGTGGACGGCCGCATGACGTTCGACGCCGATCTGCTCGACACCCAGATGACGACGCTGCGTTTCTGGATCTGGCTGTTCAAGGGCATCTCCTGCTATTTCCACGGTGACTACGCGAACGCGCGTCATTGCCTTGCCGAAGCCGGCGAGCTGAAGTGGTCGACCCCCGCACATATCCATCTGCTGGACTATCACTTCTATACGGCGCTCAATCTCGCCAAGGTCTACTCGGGCGATGCCGATGCAGCCGGCGCCGTCGCACGCATCGAACCGCATCTCGCGAAACTGAAAACCTGGGCGCGACTCAATCCCGCGACCTTTCAGGACAAGCTGCTGCTGATCGAGGCCGAGGTGGCGCGTCTGAACGGCGCGCCGCTCGCTGCCATGGCGCTCTACGAACAGGCCGCCGCGGCGGCTTCGGAAAGCGGCTTCAATCACGGCAACGCGCTCGCCCACGAACTGGCATCCATATGCTGCGAGGCGAACGGTCTGTTCAGCGCGGCGCGTCACCACCGCCGGCGCGCGATCGAAAGCTACACGCGTTGGGGCGCGCTCGCCAAGGTCGAGCAACTCGAACGCGGCGACCGTCCGGTGCGCCTCCCGGTCGAACAGCCGGTGGCGTCGCGCCCCTCGATTGAAATCGCCGATGCCCAGCATCAGTTCGACCTCGTGGCTGTGTTGAAGTCGTCGCAGGCGTTGTCCGAGGAGATCGTGCTCGAGAAACTCATCCGCACGCTCGTGACACTGGCCATTGTTCACGCCGGCGCGCAGAACGGCATGCTGATCCTGTCGAAGGGCAACGTGCCGGTCATCGAGGCGAGCGGGCGGGATACGGCGGACGGCGTTCAGGTGACGTTGGGCGGCGACAGGCTCACGCGCGAGGATCTGCCGGCCTCGGTGTACTACACGGCGTTGCGCACGCGCAAGCCGGTCGTGGTGGAAGACGCGCAACGCGATGCGCGCTTTTCGTTCGACGTGGCCTTTTCGAAGCGACTGGTTCGTTCCGTATGCTGTCTGCCGCTCGTCAAACAGGGCAAGGCCATTGGCGCGCTGTATCTGGAGAACAACCTGAGCGCGGGCGTGTTCACGGAGTCCCGCACGTCGGTGCTCGAAATGCTGGCTTCGCAAGCGGCCATTTCGCTCGAAACGGCGCGCCTCTATGCCGAGTTGGTGGAGGAAAACCGGCGCCGCCAGGAAACCGAAATGGCTCTGCGCATGAGCGAAGAGGCGCTCGCGCTCGGACAAAGGATCAGCCGCTCGGGCAGCTACATCTGGAACGGTCTGACGGGCGAACGGTACTGGTCCAAAGAGCTTTACAACGTGTTCGGCCTGCCGCAGGAAGACGTGGGGCCTGGCACCCAGGCGATCCTCGAGCGGATTCATCCGGAAGACGTCGCCTTCTATCAGCAGACCGTCGAGCAGGCCGCGCGCGATCGCACGCCGTTCCGGCAGAAGTTCCGCGTCGTCGTGCCGGACGGTACGGTCAAATATCTCGAAGTGCTCGGCGAGCCCTCGGGCGTGAGCAGCTTTGTCGGCGTGGTCACGGATTTCACCGACCGGCATACCACCGAACTGGCGTTGCAGAACGCCAAGCTCGAGTTGGCGAAAGCCTCGCGCGCCACCACGATGGGCGAACTCGCCGCCTCGATCGCTCACGAGATCAATCAGCCGCTTGCTTCGATCGTGTCGAACGCGAGCGCGGGTGTGCGCTGGCTCAACCGGCCGGTGCCGGACATTCCGGAAGCATTGGGCGGCCTGCGCGATATCGTGAAAGACGGCAAGCGCGCGGGTGAAATCATCCGCGCGTTGCAGTCGCTTGCGAAGGAGGCCAAGCCGAGCTTCGTGACGACCTATGTCGACAATGTCGTGCGCGAAGTGTTCGAACTGGCGGCGGCTGAAATCGAACAGCGCAGCCTGGTGGTCAGGCTCGATCTGGCCGCCAACCGTTCGGTGCTGGCCGACCGGGTGCAATTGCAGCAGGTGCTGTTCAATCTCGTCATGAACGCCGCGGATGCGATGAGCCATCTCGACGCGCGCCAGCGCCTGCTTACCGTCACGTCTTCCGTCGACGATCGGGGCGCGGTGATCGTGTCCGTGCAGGATAACGGCAGCGGGATCAGCGAGGAGATCGCACCGCGCATTTTCGATGCGTTCTTCACAACGAAGTCGACCGGCATGGGCATGGGGCTCGCCATCTGCCGATCGATTGTCGAAGCGCACGGCGGCACGTTGTCGGCCGCGCCGGGTGAGCCGCGCGGGACAGTGTTCGTTTTCAGTTTGCCGGTCGCAAGCTAGCATGGGCTCACGCTCCGCATCACCGAAAGGAGTGAGCGACAAGCCGCACGACCGGCCGTGCGAATCTGAAAAATGTGGGCAATCAGAAAGAGGCGAAAACTGAAGGTCAGCAATACTCAGTTGACGCATCGGAAGCCGGCACACGCCGGTCAATCATCTCGAATGGAGCAACAGCGATGGCTTATATCACCACCAAAGACGGCACGCAGATCTATTACAAGGACTGGGGTACGGGCCAGCCGATCACGTTCTCCCACGGCTGGCCGCTCGATGCGGACGCATGGGATGCGCAGATGCTGTTCCTCGCGGAACAGGGCTATCGCGTGATTGCGCATGACCGTCGCGGCCATGGCCGTTCGTCGCAGCCGTGGAACGGCAACGAAATGGACACCTATGCGGACGATCTCGCCGAACTGATCGAAGCACTCGATCTGACCAATATCGTGATGGTCGGCCATTCGACCGGCGGTGGCGAAGTGGTTCGCTATATCGGCCGTCATGGCACGAAGCGTGTGGCCAAAGCGGTGCTGATCGCAGCCGTGCCGCCGATCATGCTGAAGACGGAAGCGAATCCGGGCGGCCTGCCGATGTCGGTGTTCGACGGCATTCGCGAGGGTGTGCAGAATAACCGTTCGCAGTTCTTCAAGGATCTGGCCGTGCCGTTCTACGGCTTCAACCGCCCGGACGCGAAAGTCTCGCAAGGCACGATCGACTCGTTCTGGCAGATCGGCATGCTGGGTTCGATCAAAGGCCTGTACGACTGCGTGAAGGCGTTCTCGGAAACCGACTTCAATGAAGACCTGAAGAAGGTAACGGTGCCCGCGCTCGTGTTGCAAGGCGATGCCGATCAGATCGTGCCGCTCGACGATTCCGGCAAGCTGTCGGCGAAGATCATGCCGAACGCGAAGCTGAAGGTGTACGAAGGTGCTCCGCATGGTATGTGCACGACGCATGCGGACCGCGTGAATGCGGACCTGCTGGAGTTTATCAAGTCGTAATGGAGCAGGCCGGCGGCCCGTGCGGCACCGGCTTTTTCGCCGCCTGTGCCGCGCGCGCGGGTTTCGCGGGCACTGGCGGCGGCTCGCGAACAGCCCGCGAAGCCGAGGCCAGCGCGGCGCGCAGGCGTTTCTCGCTGGCGGCGCTCACCGTTCCCGATGGTAGCCTGGCCAATGCATCGACGGCTTGTGCGGCGCGTGCGCAGCACTCTTCGAACAGTCGGGCGTCAAGCAGTGCATCGACCAGATTCGACGCCAGCTCGATCCCGGTGCGCGGGTCGCCGTCGGCGGAAAACGCCCAGTCGAAAGCGACGCGCGCATCCTCGAACATTTGCTGACGATCCGGCGAAGTAGCGGACTCGTTTTCGATATTTCGCATCCCACCGAGCAACTTGGCCTGACAGCGGCGCGACACGTGGTACGCGTTGCGCGCAATGATCTCCCGCAGCTCGCCCTCGGCCTTGAGCTGCTCCAGCGCGTAGGCCCGGGTCGATTCCGAGAGCCGGTATTTCGCCGTGGCCCCGGCGAACTCGACGCTCACGAGCGACTTCGCCACCAGTTCGGTGATGCCGCCAATCGCATTCGCCGTTGTGTGTTCCTCGTCGCACACCACTGCGCACATCGATTCGAAAGAAAACGTGCCGCTAAATAGCGCGAGACGGCGGAACACGGCCCGCGTGACCGGGTCGAGCAGCGCGAAGCTCCAGTCGAACGTGGCGCGCAAGGTTTGATGGCGCGGCAGCGCGGTGCGATAACCGCCCGCCAGAATCGCCATGCGGTCGTCCAGCCGGCGGCACACGCCTTCCACGCCGAGCGCGACGACGCGTGCGGCGGCCAGTTCGATTGCGAGCGGAATGCCGTCCAGGCGGCGGCAGATTTCGCCGACGAGCCGTAGCTCCGCGCTATCGGTGGCCACGGTCTTCTGCAGGGAATTGGCGCGCAGAACGAACAGGTTGACCGCGGCGCATCGCAGGATGTCCGCGTCGCCGGCATGCGGCGGCGGCACATCGAGCGGCTCGACCCGGAATACCGTCTCGGCCATGATGCGCAGCGGCTCCCGGCTCGTGACGAGCACACGCAGGTCCGGGTTGCCGGCTACCAGCGCGTCGGCGATTTGCGCCACGGCGCCCACCACGTGTTCCGCGTTGTCGAGCAGAAGAAGCCTGGGCTTGCCGGCAAGTGCCGCGGCCACGCGCCTCACGTCGATCTGCGCACCGGGGAGAGCCAGCCCGCAGCTTTCGGCAACGGCGCAGAGCACGGCTTCCTGCGTGGTCAACGCAGCGAGTTCGACAAAGCAGACCGGGTCGGCAAACTCCGCCGCGCTATGGCGAGCCGCTTCGATCGCAAGATGGGTCTTGCCGATGCCGCCCGCGCCGACCAGCGTCAATACATGCGCCCGGCGCAGCATCGAGCGGATCAGTTCGACCTCGGCGTCGCGCCCCAGCAAGCCGGACTTGGGCGGGGGAAGGCGGCGCCCACGGGCGGCCGGCGAACGGGCTTCATCGAGCAGCGCGCTTTTCTTGCGCGGCAACAACTGATAGCCGCGGCCGGGCACGGTGAGGATCAGGTCGCGCTCCGTCCCGAGCACCTTGCGCAGTGCCGATAGATGGACCTGAATGTTGTTTTCTTCGACGATGGTGTCGGGCCAGACAGCATTCATCAACTCGTCTTTCGTAACGAGACGGCCGCCCGCCGATGCGACCACGACAAGAATGTCGAACGCGCGCGATCCGAGACGCACGACTTCGCCGTTCCGCCGCAAAGTGCGCATTTCCAGATCGATCTGAAAGCTGCCTATTTCCATCATGGCGTTGACCGGTTGAGGATATCGAGCGAGGTACGGAGGCGACGTCGATGGGCCGGCGGAGATAGGGGGGAGGGGGTGCTTGCGCCGGGGCTGGTAGGAGGGAAGTTACCGCGCCCCTGGCCCGCGTGTCTTGCATGTTAGTGCGATGGTTTGTAGGAAAGTCTATTGGTGAGGCTGAGGGTGTGGTTGCGGCAGTGACTGAGGCTAAGGCCGTGCCCGGGGTCGTGGCTGTACCCCCGCCCGATGACCACCCGGCTCAGTCGTCCCTTGCGCGAATCGGGCGCCCCGCGATCCACTCAGTTGCCGGCGCGTCGGCGCCAGCTTCCCGGCGGCGTGCCGACCAGTTGCGTGAAGGTGCGTGTGAAGTGGCTCTGATCGGCGAAGCCGCATGCGATGGCAATCTCCGACAGTGACGAATCGGAACCGCGAAGCAGCTGGCGAGCGCGTTCGATACGCTGCTCCAGCAGCCACTGATGCGGCGTGCGATGCGTCGTCTCGCGAAACGCACGGATGAAATAGCTGCGCGACAGGTTGCAGGCGTTCGCGATCTCTTCGAGCGAAACACTGCCTTGGGTCTTCGCGAGCAACATGTCTTTGGCTCGCGCCTCGTGCAGGCTCGAGAGTCGCCGGCCCGACCTGACCGATTGCGCCGGCGCGCTGCCGTAACGATCGACCAGATGCGTTCCGATGGCGACGCCGAGTTGCTCGATGAACAACGGGCTTGCCTCGCTCGTACGATCCAGCGCGAGCGCGAGCACCTGCGCGAGGTGGCCGAAGATAGGGTCCTTGAGGCCCGGCCGCGCCGAGAAGCCGGTCATGTTCGTGCCGCTTCGTTCGTAGCCGGTGTTCGCGATGAACGCGCGCGAAAACTCCACCAGCACGAAATCGAAAGCGCCGTGCAGGTCGGCACGGTAGTCCTCTTCGAAATTGCGAATGTAGACCGAGTCGCGGTCGAACTCGTGCATGGCCGAGCGGCTGCCCGAGATAATGCGCCGGCGATGGCCGGTGCCGAGCGACACGCCAATCAGGACGCCGCGGTCGGATGCGGGCGTGACCACTTCGCTGGTCTTTTCCTGACGACGGCACTTGCGATAAAACGTGAAGTCGCCGGCTTCGAGTTCGAGGTCCTTGTGCAGTTGGTTCGAAAGACAGCCCAGCGAATCCTTCTTGCGAGCTGCCGTAGGGGAGGCAATTTCAGTCTGGTTCAACATGATCCGTCACCTCTGGTCGTCGCGGTCCATGCGCCCGTTCGCGTTGCCAAAATCAAGAGATGTCAATAACCGGCGGAGTGGCGCGATTATCTCGGAAATTATTTTCGTTGAATATTAATTTTCGTTTAGGTTTGAGCGTTGCAAGCGAAAAATTAACCAGATGACTGACCAAGGGCCGTGCCGGTCAAGCTCGATGCGCCGCTTTGGGCCGTTCTGATGGGATTGCCGGTGGGTCGGTCAACGCCAGATTCGCAATACGCAAATCGAGTTTCTGTTTCAGTGCCACTATGAGGAATTCAACGAACGTTCTTATTTTTGCATCGACAAAGCGACGCGAGGGATAAACCACGAACACGTTGGTCGTTTGCAGGGGGTAGTCTGGAAACAGCGCAACGAGCTTGCCTTCCCGGAGTTCGTCCGCGACCGAATAGGTCGGCACGGCGCCCACGCCGGCACCCGCCAGCAATGCGACTCTGAGCGCCTGCATGGTGTTGACGACGAAATGGCCGGACTGCTCCGGATTGCCCGCGACCCGGCCCACCAGTTCGGACGGCGGGTCGAACGACGAACTGGTCTGCATGAGCGTGTGGTTCGGCAGGTCGTCCACGCTGCGCACGGGATGCCGCGAGAGATAGTCCGGCGTGGCGACCAGAATGCGCTCGCAACGGCCGATGAGCCTGCTCACATTGCGGGAGTCCGGCAACGACGAGGCGGATACGATCGATACGTCGAACTCGTCTTCGATCAGATTCGCCATGTGCGGCAGCAGCTTCAGGTCGACGGAGACCGCGGGATACGCGTGCCGGTATTCGACAATGGTGGACGTCAGCTGTTTCAGTCCGATGTCGGGCACGGCGTGAACCCTCAACTTGCCGCGTGGCAGCGTGTGCGCGTCGCTGGCTTCAGCGTCGGCTTCGTCGATATCGGCGAGGATTTGCTTGCAGCGCCGGTAGTACCGCTCGCCGCACTCGGTGAGCGACACGCTGCGCGTGGTGCGCTGGAGCAACCGCGTGTGCAGATGTTCTTCGAGCGACACCACCGCTCGCGAGATATTGCCGGCGCTGCGTTCCATATGTTTGGCAACTTCACTGAAGTTGCCGGTTTCCGCCACTCGCGAAAACACGCGCATGCTGAAGATTCTGTCCATAGCCGCTGTGACCTCTTGATCCGGTTGAATCCGGCAAAACGGTTTGCCTGATGTGGAAACAATACGACCCGCGGCAGGCTCGCGCTATCCCTACATACGGGTGGCGCGTTCATCCATGCATTCACGCCTCTAATCCGCTCGTATGAGCGCATGCGATGCCTGTGGACATGTGGACATGCAGGGCGCGGCCCTGAGCACCGTCCACTCAGGACAATTAATAAAAATTAGCAACGGTTTCGAACGCGCCGTCGTATGCTTTTTTCATGATCGCAACTGGCACGGGAAACGGAATGTTGGCACTGATTCGGCGCATATCGCTCACGCACTTTGGCTGGTGGTGCGCACTCATCCTGAGCGTTTGCGCGGCGATAGGGCCGCACGCCGCGTTGGCCGCCGCGCCGCAGGTCAAGACGCAGGGGCCGGGCTTTTACCGGATCATGGTCGGCGACTTCGAAGTGACCGCATTGCTCGACGGCACGCATCCCTTTCCGATCGATACCGTCGTTCAAGGCGTACCGAAGTCCGACATCGCGCACGACCTGTCGCGCGACTTTCTACAGGCACCGGTGCAGGGATCGATCAACGCGTTCCTGATCAACACCGGTTCGAAGCTGGTTCTGATCGACTCTGGCGCGGGCGTGCTCTATGGCGACTGTTGTGGCCGGCTGACCGGCAACTTGCGCGCCGCGGGCTACCAGCCCGAACAGGTCGACGAAATTCTGCTCACCCATTTGCATAAGGACCATGTCGGCGGTGTCATCGTGAACGGGGCGATGGTGTTTCCCAACGCGGTCGTGCGGGTGAGCCAGGCCGAAGCGGATTACTGGCTGAATCCGGCAAACAAATCCACGGCGCCCGCTTTCCTCAGTTCATTTTTCGACGCCGCGAACGCTAGCGTCGCGCCGTATGTCGCGGCCGGCCGCTTCAAGCCGTTCAGCGGCGACGTCGAACTCGATCCGGGCATTCGCGCCGTCGCGCTCCCCGGTCATACGCCGGGCCATACTGCGTATCTCGTGCAGAGCGATTCGAAGGATCTGCTGGTGTGGGGCGACGTCATCCATGTCGCGGCGATCCAGTTGCAAAACCCCACGGCATCCGTCGAATACGACACCGACGCCGCCGCGGCGCAACGCTCGCGGCGCTATGCACTCAAGCTCGCAGCGGACAAACGCTATCTCGTGGGCGCCGCGCATATTGCTTTTCCAGGCTTGGGGCATGTCAGGAAAAACGGTAACGCGTACGACTGGGTGCCGGTCAACTACGAAGCCGAGCCGGGGCATTGAAGCCGGCTCGCGGTGCCCACGGTCAGTTGATGGGAGCAAGCGATGGGAGCAAGCATGATGCATAGCGAAACCCACTTGAAGCGACGCGTCGAGGCGAGCCGCGAAGCATGTTGCGCACCGCCCGAGCAGACCTGCACAAGCCAGGACGGGCCCGCGTCCGTGTGGGACCACGTGATCCACGGGCTGTTGCCGAGCTATCGCAGCGCGGGCAGCGACGCGTCGCGCGCGCGGCGGACGTCCCGCATGGCCGCTTGCGTGCCGTCGCCGCATGTGCAGGTGGAAGTCATCGAGCGTCTGTCCGATACGTCGGTCGCGGTGCTCTGGCAGGATGCAACCCGCTGCCGCTACGACGACCAGGTGTGGATCGTTTGCCGCGCCCGTCTGAAGGGTTACTGTGCGCTAAGCGGAACAGTGATCCGTCGTGACGATCTGATCTATAAGCCGAGAGTGCGGGCGAGCATACCGGCCAACGCCACCGCGATGATCCTCGCCTCGGTGGTCGAGCAAATGCCCGCTATGGTGACAGCGGGCGATTTGCTTTAGATCTTCAGCAACTGCGCGGCGTTGCCGCCGAGAATCAGATTTCTTTGCTCGGGCGGCAGCGTAAGGCGATCCAGGAACGTGACCGGCTGCTCGTAGCCCATGTCGAAGCAGTAGTCGCTGCCGAGCACCAGCCGGTCGATGCCGATGTTCTGGATCAGAAAGTCCAGCACCGGGCCGGAATGCGAGACCGTGTCGTAGTTGAAACGGCGCAGGTAGCTGCTCGGTTTCTGCGCCAGCCGCCGCGTTTCGGGGCGCACGGTCCAGCCTGCGTCGATGCGGCCCATCAGGATCGGCAACGCGCCACCGGCGTGCGGCAGCGTGATGTTCAGTTTCGGATGCCGGTCCATCACGCCGCCGAGGATCAGATGCGACCCGGCAATCGCGGTGTCGAAGGGATTGCCGAGCAGATTGCTCAGATAGAAGTCGCCCAGCCGCGCACCGCCGACCGTCTGTTGCGGATGGAGAAACACCGGCAGATCCAGCTGTTCGATCCGCGCGAAGACCGGTTCGAACAGGGGATCGTCGAGGTCACGGTTGTTGATGTTGGTCCCCATGTACACGCCGCGCACGCCGGGCAATTCGGACGCGCGTTCGAGTTCGTCGATCGCGTCGTGCGGATTGAGCATCGGCAGTGTCGCGAGCACGACGAAGCGGTCCGGATGCTTGACATGGACAGCGGAGGCCGCCGTGTTCCACGTTTTCGCCAGCTTCGCGTTGAAGTCGCGGTCGGCCCAGTAGGCCATCGGCACGCTCAACGACAAGGCCTGCATGTCCACGCCGGACGCGTTCATGTCGGCGAGCCGTTCGTCGATGTTGATGAACTTGAGCGGCAGCGGTCCAAGGCCGCCCGCCGGCGTCTGGAAGCTGAAGCTGCTGGCGTCGCAGGTGAACTTCCCGCCGAACTTCTGGCCTTCGCTGCCCACCAGTTCGCAATAGCTCTCGGGGTAGTAGTGCGCGTGAATGTCGATCGAGCGGCCTTTGCGGGGCGCGCCGGCCGGGCCGGTCGTTCCCGTGGCCGTGTTGGCGGTGGCGGCCGTGGCCGGCACACCCGAGGCGAGGCCGCCGGCGAGTGCGGCCATCGTGCCGAGCAGGCGGCGGCGCTTCGGTGAAATGCAGCAGCTGCAGTCCATGTTTCAGTCTCCTTGTTTATGATTTGAGTGTCGGGTTTTATCCGCGCTTGACCATGCCGAGTTCGCAGTCGACGAGCTGATTGCCGTACAGCGCGCGTTCGCGGGCGGCGCGTGCGGAGGTGTCGGTGATCGAGAAGAACACCACGCCGGCGAAGGCGACGATCATGGAGAACAGCGCGGGATATTCGTACGGATAGATCGCATGCGCATGGCCGAGTACCTGAACCCACACGGTCGGGCTGAGAATCGTCAGCGTCACTGCCGAGACCAGGCCGAGCGAGCCGCCGAGCACCGCGCCGCGCGTGGTCAGCCCGCGCCAGTAGATCGACAGCAGCAGCACCGGGAAATTCGAGCTGGCGGCGATCGAAAAAGTCAGGCTCACAATGAACGCGATGTTCTGTTTTTCGAAGGCGATGCCCAGCAGGATCGCGAGCACGCCGAGCACGAGCGTGGTGATCCGCGACACATGCATTTCCTCGCGGTCCGTGGCCGCGCCGCGGCGAATCACGTTCGCGTACAGGTCGTGCGACACTGCGGAGGAACCGGCGAGCGTCAGGCCCGCGACCACCGCGAGAATGGTCGAGAACGCCACCGCGCAGATGAAGCCGAGAAACACGTTGCCGCCTACCGCGTGCGCCAGATGGATCGCCACCATGTTCACGCCGCCCGTCACCGCGCCCGAGGCAGTGTGATATTGCGGATCGGTCGCCACCAGCGCAATCGTGCCGAAGCCGATGATAATGATCAGCGCGTAACCAACGCCGACGATTCCCGTCGCGTACAGAATGCTCTTGCGTGCCGCTTTCGCGTCGCCCACGGTGAAGAAGCGCATCAGGATGTGCGGCAGTCCGGCCGTGCCGAAGATCAATGCGAGGCCCAGCGAAACGGCGGACACCGGATCCGATACGAGGCCGCCGGGGCTCATGATCGCGGCGTGTTTCGGGTGCGCGAGAATCGCCTGCGCGAACAACGCATTCATGCTGAAGCCGAAGCGGCTGAGCACCATGAACGCCATGAAAGCCGCGCCTGCCAGCAGCAACGCCGCCTTGATGATCTGAATCCACGTTGTAGCGAGCATGCCGCCGAAGAACACGTACACCACCATCAGCACGCCGACCATTACGACCGCGACCGTGTAGTTGAAGCCGAACAGCAGCTCGACGAGCTTGCCGGCGCCGACCATCTGCGAGACGAGATAGAGCAGGACGATCACGATCGAACTCGACGCGGCGAAGGCGCGAATCGGTCGCTGCTTCAACCGGTACGACACCACGTCGGCGAGCGTATAGCGGCCGAGGTTGCGCAGCGGCTCGGCGATCAGAAAGAGAATGATCGGCCAGCTGGCGAGAAAACCGATCGAATAGATCAGGCCGTCATAGCCGCTCGTGAAGACCAGCGCGGAAATGCCCAGCAGCGAAGCGGCGGACATATAGTCGCCGGCGATCGCCCAGCCGTTCTGGAAGGCGGTGATCTTGCCGCCCGCCGCGTAGTGGTCGGATACGCTGTTGTTCTTCCGCGCGGCCCAGCGCGTGATGAGCAGGGTCGACGCGACGAACAGCAGGAACATGCCGATCGCGATCGGGTTGTGCGAACGTGTCGGCGCCGCGGTTTCGGCGGCAGCGGCGGGCAGCGCGGTGAGCGCGCTCGTCAGCATGACGCCGATGAGCGGAGCATGCCGGAGAAAGATGCGGTTCATTGCCGTGCTCCTTGCCGGATTTCGTTCACGGCGCGGTCATGGAAGGTATTGGCTCGCGCCACGTAGACCGCGACGAGCACGAAGGTAAAGACGAACATGCCGAAGCCGACCGGAATTCCCCACGTAGCGGGAGAGCCTTCCACGATCGGCCGGCCGAGCAGCGCAGGGGCAAACGCGAGCGTGAGAATGAAGGCGAAGTACACCGCCAGCATCAGGATCGTGAGCAGCCACGAGAAAGCGCGCCGCTCGCGCACGAGCGCGCGAAAGCGCGGATCGTCGAGTAGCGGATTCGCCGCGGGCGGCGCTTCGGTGGCGGCGTATTGCGCGCTCAGCGAATAGGTTGGGGCGCTATGTTCCACTTTGTCTCCTTTCGAAACGACTTTTTGCTGTGCTTGCGCAGCGGTTCGGATTCGCCGCAACCGCCACGGATATCAGAAGCGTGCGGGCACCGCGGTCTCGCGCATCACGGCGTCAGGCGTGCGATAGCGCTCGGCCATTTCACGGTCCACGTCGTTCTTTAGTTGCGCCTGCATGTAGGCACCGAGATGACGCGCGTGCTGCACGATCGCCGCACCCGCCTGGGTGCGCTCGAGGCTGTAGTCCGTGAGCGCGTCCTGCACGCTGCTGTGCTGGTTCAACGCTTTGACGAGCGCCATCGCGTCGCTGGCCGCCTTGGTCACGCCCATGCCGCAATGCGGACGCGCGACGAACGCCGCATCGCCGAGCAGCGCGATCCGGCCAAATGCCATCTGCGGGACTTCGAGGTCGAAGATCGGTTGGAACAGAGGCTGCGTCGCCTTGGTCACCACTTCGCCGAATTGCGGGGCGAGCAGCGTGAGCGCCGCGTCTTCCATATCGGCGAGCACGTCCTCGCGGATCAGCGTGGGCGGAATGCCGCCTTCCCAACGCTTGCCGGCCGCATCGGTGAGCAGGTTAGGCAGCTGCACGTCTTCACTCGTCGCGCGATACCAGACGAAGTTGTAGCGGCGTTCGCCCGGCGTCGTGCTGTTGCCGCGGCCGGCAACCGGGTAGCCGAGAATCTGCTCGCGCGGCGGCAGGCAGAAGGCGAACCTGTCGAACAGCGCCTCGCGGGTTTCGCGCGACAGCGCGGCTTCTTCGACGAGGCCGCGCCATGCGACATAGCCCGCGTATTGAAGCTTGACGTCAGGCAGCAAGCGCTCGCGAATCGGCGACTTGAAACCGTCGGCCGCGATCACGAGATCGGCGTGCAGCAGGGTGCCGTCGCCGAGCGTCACGACTGCCTGGTCGGGGCCGTCCTGCACGGATGCGACCGTGCGGCCGGCGTGGTAATGCACGTCGGGCAGGGCGGCGCGCAGGACGTGATACATCTTGCCCCACGCGGTCAGCGTTTGCGGCAGCTCTCGCGCCGACAACACCGCGCCGTTCTGCGCGAAGGTGACGCGCGATTGCACCTTGACGCCGATGGAATCGTCGTATTCGATACCGGCCGCCGCGAGTGCGTCGAACAATTCGGGGTGCGTGACAATGCCGGCGCCACGTCCGGCCAGTTCATCCGGGACGCGTTCGAACACGTCCACCTCCCAGCCGTTGCGGACCAGCAGATTGGCGGCGAACAGGCCGCCCAGCGAGCCGCCTACGATGATCGCCCGCGCGCGTGCGGAAGTTTGGGTCATGGTCATGCTCCTGCGGTATTGGAAGATTGCGCGTTGGCCGCCTTTGCTTCGTTGAGGCGGCTGATCTCTTCGGCGGGAAAGTTCAACTCGATGGTCACGCCGGACGGGTCTTCTATGAAGACCTGATGCAAGCCGAGGCTCGGCACCGTGCGATCGCGCCACGCAACGCCTTCGGCCTGGAGTGTCTGCCACATCGCTTCGACGCCCGTGGCGAGAAACGCGATGTGGTCGACCGTGCCGGTTCCGCTCGCGGGCAACGCCTTGTCGCCGAGATACGCGGTGAGCCCGGCCGGGTTGTCTGGATCGACGCCGATTATGTGGACGGTGCCGAACTCGGCTTCATCGCCGCCTTTGTAAAGCCACGCGCCCGGAAAGTCGAAGGGCGGACGGTAGCCCTGCTTGAAACCGAGGATCCGCTCGTAGAAGCGGCAGGATTGTTCGAGATCCGAGGTGCGAATCGAGTAGTGGGCAAGCTTTGAAACGGGCATGGTCGACTCCTGCTGTGCTATTTATCGATCGATTAGTGATCGATGGATAAATTGTAGGTGAATGCGCAGGCAGGAGAAAGCGGCGTATTGCCGGTGTTTACCCTGGAAAATGTGATGCGTGGGAGTGATGCGATGGGAGATGAAAAGCGCGGCCGGCTCGCTGGCCGGCCTTTTTGCAACGCTTATTGCAAGCCTTGCAGCGAAGCGGCGTCAGGCCTTTGCGCCGCTTTTCGCGCGAGTGGATTCTTTCGTCGCATGTTCGAGCGCGGCGGGTACGCCGTTGAGGAACGCGTCGACCTGGCGGGCGATGTGGTCTTCGATATCGTCCGTGACCGGCAGGCCGTAGATCCATTTGCGCACGCCGAGATAGAAGATGCTCGCGTGCAGACTCCAGATCAGTTCGAGATCGATCTCGCGTTGTTTCGCGCCGGTGGGCGCGGGCAGATCGTAGGCCGAGCGTATTTCCGCCATGACCGGCAGAAACACGCGTTCGCGCAGCCGCGCCAGATATTTGGAGTTGATGCCTTCACGCGTCAGACCGGCGAAGATGAAAATGCGGATCCACTCGCGCCGCAAGATCACCTCGGAATACGACGAGTAGAACCGGACCATGCGCTCCTGGATCGGAACGGTGCGGTCCTTGATCAGCTTCTCCCAGCTCGTGTCCCATTGATAGACCTCCTCGTACACGCGGTCGATCAATGCTTCCTTGCTGGGAAAGTAGCGGTACAGCAGCGGCTGGGTCACGCCCAGTTGACGCGCGAGTTCGCGGGTGCTGCCGGAGAAGCCATGCGTGGCGAAATGATCGACCGCTTTCAGCACGATCTGGCGCTCCCGCACTTCAGGAGCGAGCCGGCGCGTGACGGTCTTCTCACTGTCATGCCCCTCGGGCTTCGACGCTGTATCGACCGACGGTACTTTTCTCGGCATGGCTAGTTCGGTACCCAGTATGTTGGGACGCATCATACAAAGATTAGCCTGGTCTGGCTAGGCGAGGGTGCGCAGCCGGACCGCGTGGCGCGATGCGCCGGCGAACGCTTGATGGCGTTCAGTCAGTGAGTGTTTAGTGCAAAAAATTCGAACAATAGGGTCAGTTTTTTTCGCGCACGCAGATGTCCTGTTGCTCTAGACTTCTGGGACGCGACGCCCGGCAGCGATTCCGCACTTCCTTTCTTCTTCTGTTCTCTCTCTAATCGTCGCGTCCTGGATACTCCGCATGATTTGCATTGGCCCGCTTCAGGTGGACATCGACCGTCGCGAAGTATTTCTTCACGGCACACCTGTGCGGATCGGCAGCCGTGCGTTCGACATGCTCGCTGTGCTGATCGCCGCGAACGGCGGGCTCGTGTCGAAGAACGAAATGCTCAAGCAGGTCTGGCCGAATGCGGTCGTCGAAGAGAACAATCTGCAGGTGCATATGTCCACGCTGCGCAAGCTGCTCGGCGACAGCCGCGGGCTGATACAGACCGTATCGGGGCGCGGCTACAGGCTGGTGCACAGCGGATCGGCGGCGAGCGCGGCCTTAACGCCTGATGCCGGCGACCAACCCGAGGAGCGCGCTCAAAGCCGCAACGTCCAGCACAATCTGCCGGTTCATTTCTCCGCGCTGATCGGACGCGACAAGGCGCTGGACGACATCTCGCAGACGCTCGCCGCAGCCCGGCAAGTGACGCTAGTCGGTTCAGGCGGCATCGGCAAGACGCGCCTCGCGGTCGAAGTCGCGCGCGGCTTGCTGCCACGTTTTCCGGACGGTGTCTATCTGGTGCAACTCGCGTCCACTTCCGACGCAAACAGTGTCCTCGCGGCGTTCGCGGCCAGCGTCGGCGTGAATCCGGCCATCGGTCCGCTCACGCTCGCGCGCGTCGGCAAAGAACTCGGCGAGCGGCGCGTGCTGTTCGTGCTCGACAACTGCGAGCACGTGCTCGGCCCCGCCGCCGAACTCGCCGAGACGCTGCTCGGCGTGGGTCCGGCGATCTGCGTGCTGGCGACCAGCCGCGAGCCGCTGCGCATCGTGAACGAGCATCTGTATTGGGTCGCTTCGCTTCAGGTGCCCGCTCAGGACGATCAGAGCCAGGATGTCCTGCAATGCAGCGCCGTCGAGTTGTTCCTGTCGCGCGCTCGCGCGATCGACGCGCGTTTTTCCTCCGATGAAAAAAGCATTCACTTGACCGGCATGGTATGCCGCCGGCTCGACGGCATACCGCTTGCCATCGAACTGGCGGCGGCGCGCGCGGCGATCCTCGGCATTGAAACGCTCGCCGGCCATCTGGACGACCGCTTCAACATGCTGACGGGCGGCAACCGCACGGCTTTGCCGCGGCATCAGACCTTGAAGGCGACGCTCGACTGGAGCCATGCGCTGCTCGAGGACGCGGAGCGCACCACGCTGCGCAGGCTCGGCGTGTTCGCGGGCGGCTTCACGATGGAGGCGGCGATCGCCGTCGCCGGCGATGGCGCGTTGCATGAGATCGACGTGGTCACGGCGGTGTCGGGACTGGTCGAAAAATCGCTGGTGGTGACGCGCATGGAGCGCGACAGAGCGACGTATCGCCTGCTGGAGACCACGCGCGCCTACGCCACGCAGAAGCTCGAGGACAACGGCGAACGGAGCTACGTCACGCTGCAGCATGCGCGCTACTTTCTGAGCGTGCTGGAGCGCGAGGCGCCGCGTCGCGCCGACCCCGCGCTCACGCTCGGCGAGGGCTGGCACCAGCGCATGCGCGCATTGCTCGACGACCTGCGCGCGGCGCTGGCCTGGGCCCTATCGCCGAAGGGTGACGACGTGCTCGGCGAGACGCTGGCCGTGAAGTTCGTCTTTCTGCTCTACGAGCTGTCACTCGTCGACGAATGCCGCGTGTGGGCGAAACGGGCCCTCGACGCGGTGGACTCGGCGCATCAGGGTTCGGGTTCGACACGTCACCTGCGCGTGCGCATGCAGCTTCACGCGGGGCTGGCCGCGGCGCTCGTCTACCTCAACGGACCGAGCCGGGAAACCTTCGGCATCTGGTCGGAGATTCTGGCGTCGGCGATCGCGCTAGGCGACCCCGTGTTCGAGGCGCGTGCTTTGTGGGGCATGTGGAATGCGAACCAGTCGTCCGGCGCGGCGCGCAATGCGCAAGCGTTTGCACGCCGCTTTGCCTTGCTCGCCGCCGAGGTGGGTGACACGAGCGGAACGATTCTGGGCTACCGGTTGCTCGGAATCGCGGCCCATTACTGCGGCGATCAACAGCAGGCTCGTGCGTCGCTCGAACAACTGCTGGAACACAGCGAGAACCTGCAACATGGCCTGCCGCTCGGGCAGTCGGTGGATCAGCGCATCGTCGGCCGCGCGACCCTCGCGCGGGTGTTGTGGCTGCAGGGCTTGCGCGATCAGGCGCTAAAGCTCGCGGAAGACAGCGTCATCGCTGCATGCGATCAGCAACAGGCGATTGTCACCTGCTATGTGCTGGTGGAAGCGTTGGTGCCGCTGATGCTGCTGTCCGGCAAACGCGAACGCGCGGCGCAAGCGATCGCGTTGCTAAAGGAAGCGTCCGGGCGCGCGGGTCTGAGCGTCGCGCAGGCCTGCTGCCGCTGCTTCGACGAATATCTGCGGTCAATGCGCGACGATGGTGCGCACGACCCGCAAGCGTTTCGCGCGGCGCTGGACGATCTGGAGTCGCTCGACTTCGGCGCGCCCCGCGCGATGCTGATCGGGCAATACAGCCTCGCACTCGGACGCGCGGGGCGGCGGGAAGAGGGCATCGCCACCGTGGTCGACGCGCTGGCGCGCTGCGACGAAACCGGCGACCACTGGTATGCCGCGGAACTCCGGCGTATTCATGGCGAATTGCTGTTCATGGGGCAGGCCGACCTGCCGCAATCCGGCTCGGCGATCCGGGATGCGGAGGCCTGTCTGCTGGCGGCGCTGGAACTCTCGCTGGTGCAAGGCTGCCGCTCGTTGCAGTTGCGCGCCGCGACCACGCTTGGCGGACTCTGGCACCTGCAAGGCCGAAGCGCGGACGCCGCGCACCTGTTGCAATCCGCCTGCGCGAGCGTTACCGAAGGCCTCGACTGGGACGATTACCAGGCCGCCGCGCATCTGCTGCGGATCACGGCATCGGACAGTGCGGCGGGCGCTGCCGGGTCGACGGTGTGCCCGCCGGCCTCCGATCGCACCGCGGACGCGCTCGACGTCGCGCCGCCACGCCGCATCAAGGCGCGCAACTGAACGGTCCTCAGCCGTGCAACATCCTCTGTTGCGCCACCTCGTCGATCAGATCCGGCTGGTCCAACTGGTCGACCCACCAGCGCAGCGCCTTGCCGGCTTCGTCGCTGCGCCACGCGAGAAAGAAATGCGTGACATCGCGCATGCCCAGCACTTCCTTCTTCACCAGTTCGCCCCGGCTCAACGGCTCGGCGGCCAGACACTCCGGAATCGTGCCGACCGCGAGCCCTTTGATTTGCGCGGCGAGTTTGGCCTCGAGCGTCGGCACTGTCATGACTTCCTGATTCGCGGCGAGCGCGATGGTGCGCGGCGCGAGCTTGCGCGACGTATCGCCGATCGCCACGGCGCGATGCCGGGCGACCGTCGCCAGCGTCAGCGGCCCCGGCACCGCGGCGAGCGGATGCTGCGGCGCCACCACGAACAGATGACGCAACGAGCCGATCGGCTTTGCCACCAGGTTGGGAATTTGCGGCGGCTCGCCGGCCGCGCCGACGACCAGGTCGGCGCGGCGCGTCAACAGCGCATCCCACGAGCCGCCCAGCACTTCTTTCGACAGATTCAGCCGCGTATCCATCTGCAGCTTGTAGAACGCGTCCACATGGTCCCATAGCAGGTCGAACGGAATGATCTCGTCGACGGCGATGCGCAGCTCCGACTCCCAGCCGTGCTGGATACGTTTCGCCTTGCATTCGAGATCTTCCGCCGCCTCCAGAAGACGCCGCCCTTCCTCCACGACCACCCGTCCCGCATGCGTGAGGATCGCGCGACGGCCGCTGCGGTCGAACAGTTTGACGCCGAGATCGAGCTCCAGCTTCTGGACCAGGTACGACAGCGAAGACGGCACCTTGTGAAGCTGTTCCGCCGCACTGGCGAAGGTGCCGGTCCGATCGATGGCGTCGAGCACCTGCAGAACTTCGAACGA
This sequence comes from Paraburkholderia sp. RL17-383-BIF-A, assembly GCF_046028015.1. NCBI lineage: Bacteria > Pseudomonadati > Pseudomonadota > Betaproteobacteria > Burkholderiales > Burkholderiaceae > Paraburkholderia > Paraburkholderia sp. RL17-383-BIF-A. The sequence continues at coordinate 124,635 of NZ_JARESR010000022.1, forward strand.
GAGATTCATGTCGTACAGCCGGCAGTGAAGGGTACGTCAGCATACTGGAATCCCGGCTTCGCGAGCGCATTGCGCGACGGTCGGCGGCGCCGGTCTCCACCACCTTTTTCAGTCAGCTTCTGCGAGCGTGCGCCGGCTGCCTGGTATCCGCGTGATTCAGGTGTTTTCAGAGCTATTTCAGGACATTTTGCCGACACTCGCCTAGTTTAGGGGGATCGGCACAGCGGAGCCGCGCCGTCCTCCGGCGACGATTTTTTCGGCGCTTTCTTTTGATCTGCCGGCCGCGGTCGCGACGTTTTCAGCGCCCGGTCGATTTCCAATTACCGTGAAAAGGAGTCAAGCATGGCCAACAAAACCATTGCCGCCTATCTCGCCGGCACGCTCGCGGCAGCGGGCGTCGAACGGATCTGGGGCGTGACGGGCGACAGTCTGAACGGTCTCGCCTTCAGCCTCGACGAGGTCGGCTCGATCCGCTGGATGCATACCCGTCACGAAGAAGCGGCCGCCTTCGCGGCCGGCGCCGACGCGGCTTCGAGCGGGCGTCTCGCGGTGTGCGCCGGCAGTTGCGGCCCGGGCAACCTGCATCTGATCAACGGTCTGTTCGATTGCCATCGCAATCAACAGCCGGTGCTCGCGATCGCGGCGCATATCCCGTCGACGGAAATCGGCCTTGGGTACTTTCAGGAAACGCATCCGCAGGAGCTTTTCAAGGAGTGCAGCCACTACGTCGAACTGGTGTCCTCCGCAGCGCAGTTTCCGCGCGTGCTGGCGCGCGCGATGCGCACCGCGGTGGAACAGCGCGGCGTCGCCGTGATCGTGCTGCCGGGCGACGTGGCCTTGAGCGAGGGACCGGCTGAAGCGCCGTCGTGGACCGAAAGCGCACCGCCGCGCATCATCCCCGCCGAGGCGGATCTCGATCGGCTCGCGGCGATGCTGAACGCGTCCGACGCGGTCACGATCATGTGCGGCAGCGGCACGCAAGGCGCGCACGACGAAGTGGTTGCGCTCGCCGACACGCTCGGCGCGCCGGTGGTGCATGCGTTGCGCGGCAAGCAGTACATCGAGTACGACAATCCGTACGACGTCGGCATGACCGGGCTGATCGGCTTCAGCTCGGGCTATCACGCCATGATGTCGTGCGACACGCTGCTCTTGCTAGGCTGCGATTTCCCCTATCGGCCGTTCTATCCGGCCGACGCGAAGATCATCCAGATCGACTGGAAAGGCTCCCAGCTCGGGCATCGCGCGCCGCTTGCGCTGGGCCTCGTCGGCACGGTCAAGGAAACCGTCGCCGCGACCTTGCCGAAGCTGCAGCGCAAGACGGACCGCGGGTTCATCGACAACGCCCGCAAGCACTACGTGTCCGCACGCAAGGGGCTGGACGATCTCGCGACGCCGGCCGGCCCGGGCCGCCCGATCCATCCGCAATATCTGGCGAAGATGATCGACGAGGCCGCGAGCGACGACGCGATCTTCACCGCCGATGTCGGCACGCCGACCGTCTGGGCCGCGCGCTATCTGACCATGAACGGCAAGCGCCAGTTGCACGGCTCGTTCAACCACGGCTCGATGGCCAATGCGATGCCCCAGGCGCTCGGCGCACAGGGCGCGCATCCGGGGCGCCAGGTCGTGTCGCTGTCGGGTGACGGCGGGCTGTCGATGCTGCTCGGCGATCTGCTCACCGCGCGGCAGCTCGACTTGCCGATCAAGGTGGTGGTGTTCAACAACAGCCTGCTTGGCTTCGTCTCGATGGAGTTGAAGGCGGGCGGCTATCTCGACACCAACGTCGATCTCGCCAAAACCGATTTCGCGGCGATCGCGAAAGGGGCGGGCATTTTCAGCATTCGCGTCGAAGAGTCGGAAGACGTGGCGGGCGCGCTGAAGCAGGCATTCGACCATCCCGGCCCGGCGCTGGTGGACGTGGTCACGTCGAAACATGAGCTGGCCATGCCGCCGACGATCGAGCTCGCACAGGCCAAGGGCTTCAGCCTCTACATGATGCGCGCGATCCTCAACGGTCGCGGCGACGAGATCGTCGAACTGGCGCGCACCAACTTGCGCTAGCCGCGCAAAGCAGGTCGCGGTGAGGCGAGGCGCCCGGGGTTCCGGGCGCCCGTTGGGCAAACTCCGTATGCGCGGAGGGGATTTCTGCCGCGCACGGATTAGCGCAACTCATGGGTCGAGATTGCATGCCCGCCGATGCATTCAACCCAAACGCATCAACCCAAACGCATCAACCCAAACGCATCAACCCAAACGCATCAACCCAAACGCATCAACCCAAACGCATGCCGCACAGCGCATGTGTAAAAAACGTGCGAATCCGCAAATGCGCCGCCCCCGCGCATCGCAAACTACGCAACGTAGACAGATAGCGGTATTCGCTTGGGCTTAACGGCCGGCGGACGAGAAAACAACGCGCTGGCAAAGGCACCAGCAAGCGCCCCAACAAGCGCGCGAACAACCCAAGTCGAGCGATTCACGAGAGCCCTATGACCCAGCAAGCGGATGCCACCAGCGCGGCCCTGCCTCGATGGCGCGACGAGCTGAACACATACTGGAAGGACGACGGCCCGCGCTTTCGCCATATCGCGAAGGTGGCCGTTGCGATGACGCTCGCGATGGGTCTGTGCATGCGCCTCGAACTGCGCACGCCGGCCACGGCGATGGTCTCGTGCGTGATCGTGATGATGCATCAGCAAAGCGGCATGGTGATCGCGCGAGGGTTCTATCGCGGGTTGGGCATGGTGGGCGGCAGCTTCGCGGGTCTGCTGCTGATCGCGTTGTTCCCGCAACAGCCGCTGCTGTTTCTGACCGCGCTGGCCGTGTGGATCGGTGTGTGCGTGTTCGGCGCCGCCTACTACCGCAATTTCCAGTCGTATGGGTTCGTGCTGACCGGCTACGGCACGGCCATCACGGCGATACCCGTGTGGTCGAATCCGTACGGCGTCTATGACAACGTCGTGTTCACCGTCAGCGAAGTCGCGATCGGCGTGGTGTGCGCGAGCATGGTGAGCGCGGTGGTGTTCCCGCAGTCGGTCGCGCCGGCGCTCTACGCGGCGAGCCGCAAGAACTTCACGAACCTGCTCAACGCGATGCATACGGTACTCGACCGCGCGACGAGCGTTGCGGGCTTCGACACTTTTCTCGATCTGATCCGCGAGCGCGTCGGCGTGGAAAGTCTGCGCAGCGGCGCAGTGTTCGAGGACCCGTCCATTCGCCTGCGCAACCATGTCTATCTCGATCTCGACCGGAGTTTTCTCGACACCGTCACGTGGATTCATGCACTGCACCAGTTGAAGGCGCGGGTCGCCTCCGAGGCCGAGCCGCGCTCGCTCGCGGCAGTCGAGCAGCTGATCGGCGGCCTGCTCGCCATTGTGCCGAACGACGCACCGCCTCAGCTGGTCACGATGGAACAGGTCGAGGCCATGTCGAGCCGCCTCGACGCCTTCGAGCGTGAGTTGCCGGCGTTTCTGGGCCGCTTGCTCGCCTCGCTCGCCGATCTCTCGCCGCATCAACGTCAGTTCGTGGCGACCACCGGCGCGGCGTTGTTCTTCTCGATCGCCGATTTGCGCCTGATGTGCCGAAGCTACGTCGACGCACGCACGGTGGGCCGCCTGCCGTGGTCGCAGTCGGTGCTGCAGGCCATTACCCGGATCGGCAGAACCCGCGCTACCGCCAACCGTGCAGCCGCGACGATCGCCGGCGCGCGCTCGGCCGTGGCGGTGCTGATAGTCGGCGCGGTATGGATCGGCTCCGGCTGGGTCGGCGGCGCGACCGCGATTGTCGCGGTGGCGATCACGAGTGCGCTGTTCGCGCTCGCGCCCAATCCGGCGGTCGCAAGCTGGCAGATCTTCGCCGGCTGCCTGGGCGGCTGGCTCACCGGCTTCGCGTTCAACTTTCTCGTGCTGCCGCATATCGATACGTTCGAGTTGCTCGCTGCTTCGATGGCGATCATCGTGATGGTGGGCAGCTATCTGAATACATTCATGAAGACGGCGATCCTCGGGCTCGGCTTCAGCCTGTACTTCTGTTTCATTGTCGGCATCACGAATCCCACCGTTTATAACCCGAGTGCCTATCTCGATACCGGCTTCGCGCTGCTGTGCGGTATCGCGGTCGCCGCCGTCGCGTTTTCGGTGCTCGCGCCACGCGCGGGCGACTGGATTTCCGCGCAATACAAGAAGCAGATTCGCGGGCTGATCTCGCATGACGCTCGCGACGGCGACCTCGACGATCTGCTGTACAGCTTCGAATTGAGCTTGCGGGACTTCATCCTGCAGATCGCGTCAGCGCCGGTCGACGCGCGCGTGGACCGCGATCATCTGATCGGCTGGGCGTTCGCCGCGCTGGAGATCGGCCGTTCGATGATCCAGGTGCGCCTCGATAGCGAACGGCTCGCCGCGATCCTGCCGGCGGGCTGGCCCGCGGAGCAGGACGCGTGGCTGGGCGCGCTTGCCGACGTGTTCGTGGACGCCACGCCGCGGGCGGCCGAACGCGCGTTGACGGCGACGCGCAGGGCGCTGGACCTGCTGCCGCTCGGGCCGAATATCGCAGTCGACGCGCAGACGCTCGCGCGCTACCGGATGCGGGCGCTGCTGCATTTCACCGAACTGACGCTGCGCGACGAGAGCCTTGCCCTATGGCAAACCGGCGGGGTGCAGGCATGAAGCCCGCGCGCCCATGCTGGTCACTGCGCGCGCTGTGGCGGCCGGTGGCGGCCGCGCTCGCGTGTGCTGTGCTGCTGTCGGCCTGCATCGACAGCGGCGGCATCCATACGCGCGAATCGATGCTCGATCCCGCGACACTCGACCCAGGCGCCGCGCTGCGCGCCACGCAAGCCGACGCGAAGTGGCCGGCGAGCGGGTGGTGGCGTCAATGGAACGATCCGCAGCTCGATATGCTGGTGCAGGACGCTACCCAAGGCAACCCCGGCTTACGCGCGGTCGAGCAGCGGATCGAGGCGGCGCGCTTCCAGGCGCAGATCGCCGGCGCCGCCGAACTGCCGCAACTCGACGCGAGCGGCAGTTTCGAGCGCAGGCGTTACGCGCGCTACACGACCCCGGCGCCGCCGGGCGGCACCACGGTGTGGAGCAACAACATCCAGGCGGACCTTTCCTATGACCTCGATCTGTGGGGCAAGTCGCGCGCGCTTCGCGAAGGCGCGCTGGACAACGTGCATGCGGTGGCCGCGGACGCGCGCTTCGCGGAGGTCGAACTGCAGACCGCCGTGGTGCGCAGCTACGTGCAACTGGCGCTCGAGTATGCGTTGCTCGACGTCTACGACGCCGTGCAAACCGAACAGCAACGCACCGTCGACATCGCGACGCGCCGCTGGCGCGCGGGCGTCGGCAGCGGGCTCGAGGTCAGCCAGGCGCAGACCCAGCTCGCGATGAGCACGACGCGGGTGCGCGAGGCGCAGCAGCAGCTTGCGCTCGCGCGCATCGGTATCGCCGCGCTCGTCGGCAAGGGGCCGGGGTATGGCGATACGCTGCGCCGGCCAAGCCTCGCGCTGAGCGTGCCGGTGGTCTTGCCGGCCTCGCTGCCAGCCGAGTTGATCGGGCACCGCGCGGACGTGGTGGCGGGGCGCTGGCGCGTGCTCGAAGCGGACAAGGGTATCGACGCGGCGCACGCCGACTTCTATCCGGACATCAATCTGATCGCGACCGCGTCGCTCGGGTCGGCGGCGACGTTCGGCGGCTTCTTCAACTTCGTCAATAGCGACGGCCTGGGCCACGGCGTGGGCGCGGCGATCTCGCTGCCGATCTTCGACGGTGGCCGGCGGCGCGGCAATTACGGTGTCGCGGTGGCGTCGCGCGATGCCGCCGTGGATGCGTACAACCAGAGCGTGGTGAATGCGATGCAGGGCGTCGCGGCGCAGGTCGTCTCGCTGCGTTCGCTCGAAGAGCAGCAGGCGTCGATTGAAAACACGCTCGGTTCGGCGCGCAAATCGTTTCAGCTCGCCGACGCCGGCTATCGCAGCGGCATCACCGAGTTTCTCAATGTGTTGGCGGCGCAGGCCGCCCAGTTGCAGCAGGAGGAAAGCCTGGCGGCGGTGCAGGCCAGGCGGCTCGATGCATGGGCGCTGCTGATGAAGGAGCTGGGCGGTGGTTTCGCCTCCGCGCCGCCGGATCACACGCCGCAAGGAGTGGCCGATGCCGGGCGAAATTGACCTGTTTTCACTGCTCGTGCCCGGCCTGTTGCCGATTCTCGCCGGTTGCGTGCTGCTGTTCGTCGTGCTCGACCTGGTGCTGGCGCGGCTTGGCTTCTATCGCTACACCTGGCATCCGAGCCTGTTCCGGGTGGCGCTCTTCGCTGCGCTCTTCAGCGGCGCTTCGCTGCTGCTGTGGCAATGAGCGCCGTCCTTCACTCATCCCCATGAACCCACTGACTGTTCACGCTCACGCCAGGTCACCAAGATGAAAATGCAATCCATCCTGCGCGCCATTTTTACGCTTACGCTTCTCGTGGTGGCGATCGCGCTGGTCCGCATGCTGTGGCTCGACTACATGTTCTCGCCGTGGACGCGCGACGGCCGGGTTCGCGCGCAGGTCGTGCAGGTCGCCACCGATGTGTCGGGGCTGGTGAGGGAAGTGCGCGTGAAGGACAACCAGCTGGTGCGCAAGGGCGACATTCTGTTCGTGCTCGACCCGGCGCGCTTCCATTACGCAGTCGCGCAGGCCGACGCCGACCTTCTGCGCGCCCAGGCGCAACTGGCGCAGGCCAAGGCGCGCATGGCCGCGAGCGAATCCGGCTTCGCGATGAAGCGCGCTCAGGCGGCGCGCCGCGCCAACCTGACCGGCGATGTGATCTCGGACGAAACGCGGCTGGATTCGGCTTCGCTCGCCAAACAGTCCGAAGCCGACTATTCCGCCGACGTCGCCGCCTACGGCGCGGCGCAAGCCGCGGTCAAGGCGGCCGTGGTGGCCCAGCAGACGGCCGTGCTGAACCTGACGCGCAGCGAGGTGCGCGCGCCCTCGGACGGTTTCATCACCAACCTGAACCTGTATCCGGGCGATTTCGCCACGGCCGGCACGGCGCGCATGGCGTTGATCGACTCGCACTCGTTCTGGGTCTACGGCTACTTCGAAGAAACGAAACTGCCGCGCGTGCATGTCGGGGATCAGGCGGTGGTGCGGCTGATGTCGGGCGGCAAGGATATCCAGGGGCACGTCGACAGCCTGGCGAGCGGGATTGCCGACCGCGACAACCCGACCAGCAACGGCGATCTGCTGGCGGACGTCAATCCGATCTTCACGTGGGTGCGGCTCGCCCAGCGGGTGCCGGTGCGGATCCACCTCGACCAGATTCCCGCCGGCGTCAAGCTTGCGATGGGCATGACCTGCACGGTCACGCTGCGGCCGCAAAGCCATTGATCGCGACGCCGTGCCCGCCCCGGTGTGGGGCAGGCTCTGGCAAACCGCGGGTTGGGCGAGCGAGCTACGCCATCGTGCGAATTTGAAAAAGTCGCGGCTGCAACCGGTTCACAGTGTCGGTCAGCGCGACCCCGGCAGCCGGCACGTCAGATGCCGTCGCCGGGTTGCGATTCATTGTTTTCCAACAAACGCATCTTGCGGAGAAAATCATCATGAAGGCAAAGTGGACACTCGTGTTTCTGGCAGCGTCGGCGTTCGGCGCGATGTGCCAGCAGGCAAACGCGCAGGTGGCGGGCGCGCAGCCGATCGGCATCAGCGTGGAGCAGGCGGAACTCGTCGTCGAAGGCTGGAGCGTCAAGAAGAGCCTGCTCGGCAAGAGCATCTACAACGACAGCGGCGAGAAAGTCGGCGTGCTTCACGACATCATCATCGCGCCGGACAACGCCGTCTCCTTCGGGATCGTGGCGGCTCACCAGTTCCTCGGCGTGTCCCAGCACGACGTGGCGATTCCCATGTCGCAACTGGACTATGTGAACGGCAAGCTCGTTTGGGCCGGCGCCACGCGTCAGGTGGTCAAGGAGCTCCCGACCTTCGTCTATGCGAAGGTTCGCGCGGTTCCT
>NZ_JARESR010000023.1:0-125414 GCF_046028015.1 Paraburkholderia sp. RL17-383-BIF-A
CAATTTGCAAGTATCCACCAACTCGTATGGGACCAAAGCGCGCTGCGCGAGACCGGAGTAACGAGCTTTGCATGGGGCCGCATTACGCACCAAAGCGCGAACTCCGGCGACAGCTAAAGCGCTAACTCTGGTCGACACAGGAGACACGCATGACTGACGCCGTAATCGTATCGACCGCCCGCACGGGCCTCGCCAAATCATGGCGCGGCGGTTTCAACATGACGCACGGCGCGACGCTCGGCGGCCATGTCACTCACGCTGCCGTCGAGCGCGCGAAGCTCGACCCGGCGCGCGTCGAGGACGTGATCATGGGCTGCGCCAACCCGGAAGGCGCGACGGGCATGAACATCGCGCGGCAGATCGCGCTGCGCGCCGGTTTGCCGGTCAGCGTGCCGGGTATGACGGTGAACCGTTTCTGTTCGTCTGGATTGCAAACTATCGCGCTTGCCGCGCAACGCGTTATCGCCGGTGAAGGCGACGTGTATGTGGCGGGCGGCGTGGAGTCGATCTCGTGCGTGCAGAACGAGATGAACCGGCACATGATGACCGAAGGCTGGCTCAGCCAGAACAAGCCCGAAATCTACTGGTCGATGTTGCAGACCGCGGAGAATGTCGCGAAACGCTACTCGATCTCGAAGGAACGCCAGGACGAATATGGCGTGCGTTCGCAACAGCGAGCGGCCGCCGCGCTCGAAGCCGGCAAGTTCAAGGACGAGATCGTGCCGTTGACGGTGCTCGCGGGTGTTGCCGACAAGGCGACCGGCCGTCTCTTCACGAAAGAAGTGACCGTCAACGGCGACGAAGGCATTCGCGCCGACACGACGCTCGAAGGTGTGTCGAAGATTCGTACCGCGATGCCGGGCGGCGTGATCACCGCGGGTAACGCAAGCCAGTTCTCGGATGGCGCGTCGGCTTGCGTGGTGATGAACGCGAAGGTGGCGGAGCGCGAAGGCTTGCAGCCGCTCGGGATTTTTCGCGGCTTCGCGGTGGCCGGTTGCGAGCCGGACGAGATGGGCATCGGCCCGGTGTTCGCGGTGCCGAAGCTGCTCAGGCAGGCGGGTTTGAAGGTCGAGGACATCGATCTGTGGGAGCTGAACGAAGCGTTCGCGGTGCAGGTGCTGTATTGCGCCGACAAGCTCGGTATTGCGCACGATCGCCTGAACGTGAACGGCGGCGCGATTGCGGTGGGCCATCCGTATGGCGTATCGGGCGCGCGTTTGACCGGCCATGCGTTGATTGAAGGCAAGCGGCGCGGCGCGAAGCTCGTCGTCGTGACGATGTGTATTGGCGGCGGGCAGGGCGCGGCGGGTTTGTTCGAAGTGGTGTGATCCCGTTCGAGCGGTAAAGAACGGCGAGTGCCGTGTGGTTCGGCGCGACGGCGACGAACCCGCGGCACTCGTTTTTTTATCCGCGCGGTGTAGACCCCGATTACCCGTATCACGGCAACGCCATGCCGGTCGACGGCAGGCTCAACGTGCCTTGATCGACGAATCGCGTCGTGCCCGTGAGGCCACCCGCGAGCTTGCCGCGCAGAATGTACGGAATTTGCCCCGACTGCGCCGCGCCCGCGAAGGCGAACGCCTGGCGAACCGCGGCGAATGCCGGCACGGTCAACGGCACATTGACGACCGTTTCGCCGAAGCGCGGCACGCTGCCGGCCTGATCGCTCACGCCGCTTGCAAACGGCTTGCCGTTCAGTTCGAGATCGAGCGACACGCCGTTGAAGCTGATCGTGGAATCGTTGGGATTCTGCACGCGCAGTTTTACGTTGAAGCGCATCTCCAGACCCTGGCCGTCGATCGGTTCGAGACCGGCCACGTTCACGCGCAATGGATCGCCGCCGAACAGGCCCGCGCAGCCGTTGAGCGTTAGCGTGACGATGGCGAGGACCGTGGCCAGACGAATGGAACGGCCTAACAGCAGCGCGCGGAAGAAGGACATGACCTGCACCTCGAAACAAGCGGCTTGGATCATGCATTGTACCGGGCCGTGTTGGCCGCCGAGCGGCGTTTCAGGCTGTGCGCCGCAGGCGTGTTTTGACGAGACTGGCCAGATGGCGCGCGGTTTGACGGATCAGACTGCGGCGGTCGTGAAGAGCGCGCGAGGGCTGCACGACGAACGCGGCAGTGTTCGCACGCACGCCGCTGATCGACACGACGCCGCGTTGCGGCGTAACGAAGCACTCGCCCTCGTGCAAGGTGATCGACGTGACAGGCACGGCGTCGCCCAGCCAGGCGAGAGCGTGATCGCGGAACGCGAGCTGAAGATCGCCTTCGACGGCGACAATCGAAGTGCCGGCGCGCAACTCATGCACGGCCATTTGACCTGCGGCAAGACGAGAAGCAGTGCGGTGCGCCGGATCGGAGCGACATTGACGAAGAGACATGGCCGTTTCCTTGAAAGCGTTTTCATGCCACTCAGCTTATTGAGTCCGCTCAAATGAAAACAGCCGCAGCCATCAGCAATGTGAACCGGTACAGCAACGCGGTTTAGTGCGCTGTATCGGCTGGAATCGTGCGGATGTGTATCTGTTGCGACGCGCGAACTGTCCGCACCATCGGCGGATGATTCAATCCATTCTGACCCGGCAGGCTGCGGACCCGCTGCCCGATAACCAGCCGCTGTACCGGCAGCTGGCCGATCAATATCGCCGCGCGATCGGCAGCGGCGTGCTGCGCCCGGGCGACCGAATGCCGTCGATACGCGCATTCATGCGCCGGCACGGCGTCAGTCTTGCGACCGCGACCGAGAGCTACCGCGTACTGGAACGCGCCGCGCTGATTGACGCCCGTCCGCGCGCCGGTTACTTCGTGCGTGTGCCGCCCACGGCTGCGTTGCCGGCCGCGTCCGAGCCCGATCTGGCGGTGCTGCCGGGCGCCGCGCAGTTCGTCGGCATCCATTCGGCGATTTCCGCGATCGTGTCGAGATTGCAGCGACATCCGGACGCGCTGAATCTCGGCGGCGCGACCGCCTCGCCCGATCTCTATCCCACCGATGCATTGCAGAAAGCCGCGCTGCGTGCACTGCGCAAGCGGCCCACCTTGCTGACCGCCGCCGGGCACGACCAGGGCGATCCGGCCTTGCGCGCGATCATTGCGCGCCGCGCGCTCGACGCCGGCATCCAGATCGGCGCGGACGACATCATCATGACGCACGGCGGTATCGAAGCCGTGAATCTTGCATTGCGAGCGGTGACTCAACCCGGCGACACCGTCGCGGTCGAATCGCCGTGCTTTTTCGGTCTGCTGCAGGCGCTGGAAAGCCTCGGCTTGCGCGCGCTCGAAATTCCCGCCAGTCCGACCACCGGCCTCGCCATCGAAGCGCTGGCGTTCGCGCTGCACACGCATCCCGACATCAAGGCCGTAGTCGTGGTGCCGAACCTGCAGAACCCGCTCGGCAGCGTAATGCCCGACGCCCACAAGGCGCGGCTCGTCGAACTGTGCGCGCGAGCCGGTATTGCGCTGATCGAGGACGATCCATATCGCGAGCTGGCCGACGCGGCACAGCCGCCCAGATCGTTGAAGGCCTGGGATACGGACGGCACCGTGATCCACTGCACGTCGTTCAACAAGGTGCTGGCACCCGGCATGCGGGTCGGCTGGATCAATGGCGGCCGCTGGCATCCACGTATCGGCATGCTGAAGTTCGCGCAGTCGCGTCACAACGAACAGCTGTCGCAAGTCGTGCTCGCCGAGTTTCTGGAGACGAACGCGTATGAGCGGCATTTGCGGCGTCTGCGCGAGCGGCTGCGGCTTCAGCGCGAACGGATGGCGGCGGCGATCGCCACTTCGTTTCCGGATGGCACGCGCTTCACCCCGCCGGCCGGCGGGATGTTTTTCTGGATCGAATTGCCGCGAGAGACGTCGTCGGCGGCGCTCTTCGAGGCGGCGTTGAACGACGGCATTCGCGTGATGCCGGGGACGGTGTTTTCGAACGCGGGGCGTTTCGATCATTTCATCCGGCTCAGTTCACCAAGCACGGATCTCGATCGCGCCGACGATGCCGTGCGCAGGCTAGGGCGCCTGGCTGCGCGTCTGGCGACGCACGCGGGCTGAGCCGGCGCGGCACGGACGTGGCGCCGACGTACAATTGACAAGTATCTGAAAAAGCATATTGCCCGGCTAGTGGCATCTCCCCGCCATTAGCAATCCGGTCATCTGCTGATTGCTCCCCGGCGGCTTCTGGCAGATCGTTTCCCGGAGGCCAATGGCGATCTGCACCGCGCCACGATTCGAAAATCATCACGGAGACCGATATGCCATTCATTTGCGAAAACGTCGAGTGTCGAGCTGTGCTGGCCCGCAAACAGGTCAAACCGAATCGGGATAACAACGCGTTTTTCTTCTATTGCCCCGACTGCAACACGCGCAACGAGCTGATCGATGTGGGCGCGGCAGGTGGTCCTCTGGAACTGATTCAACCCGTGCGGCAAGGACTCCCGCACAAAGTGGTGGCAACGGCCCGGCCTCTCGAGGACGGCAGGTACGCGGCGCAGTTGAGCATTCAGAAGGCGCTTGGAATCAAGGGGCCTTTCGCGGCGGAAGAACGGTGGGACGAGCTTGGCATTTTCCCCGACGCACAAGGCGCCGTCACTCATGCTAAAACCACTGCAGCGGGTTGGTTGGGGGCTGACTTCAGCCACTAGATCGCTGAAAGAATTGCGTGTCTGAACGTCTGGCAGCCACTCTCTGATTTATCGTCGATAAAGTCCTTACCCGATTGGCGCAACTCGCGGAGCGCGGAGCCCGATCGGGTCACCACCCCTCCAATCGTCCTTCATTTCGATCCTGCCGGCGCAATTCACAGCGAAGCGCAATGCTCGCGAGCGAGCCATTACCGGTGTCGCCTGCGCCTTTGCGTGCCGGCCCGACCTCCTGATAAAGCTCCATCGAAGGTGTAAGTTTGATAGGCTTAGTGTTTGCCTCGGCCGAAGGCATTCTCGCGTCCTGCATCAACCGCATGAACGCACTGACCACGAAATTTGAAAACAGCCATGACCGATTCGCCTTCATCCAAAGCGAGTACCGAAACCCTGCTCGAGAGCCCGTTCGTCGACCGGTTAGGCGCGCAGTTAGTGTCGGCTGCGGACGGCGCTAGCGAAGTCGCGCTGCCGTTGCAGCCGGATCATATGAATACGTGGGACGTCGCCCACGGCGGCGTCACGATGACGCTCGCCGACATCGCGCTCGCCATGGCCGCGCGCAGTCTCGCGGGCGACGGGGTGGGCGTGGTCACGGTCGAAATGAAGGTCAACTTCATGCAGCCGGGCCGCGGCGAATTACGTGCCACTGCCCGCGTGTTGCACCGCTCGACCACCATGGCTTATTGCGAAGGCGAGATTCGCGACAGCGAGGGCCACTTCGTCGCCAAGGCGCTCGGCACGTTCAAATACATGCGGCGTCTCGCCGTCGGCCGCGAGGTGAGGCAGCAGCGTTTGCGCAGCGACCCGTCGGCGAAACCCGGTCCGAGCGACGGCTGAGCGCTGCCTTGAACCGCGCGTGTCAGGGAGGCGTCCGCGCCTCCTGGCTCCGCCTTCGTGTAAGCCGTTCGAATCATCCGCCGATCCCATCGGCAACTTATGGAGACGATCGCCATGACCCAGATCAACCGCCAACTCGTGTTGGCGTCGCGCCCGCAGGGGGCCGTGACCCCCGACAACTTCCGCCTCGTCGAAACGCCGCTCGCGCCGCTGGCCGAAGGCGAATTGCGCGTGCGTAATCACTACCTGTCCCTCGACCCCTACATGCGCGGCCGCATGAACGACAGCAAGTCGTATGCGCCGCCGCAGCCGCTGAACGAAGTGATGATCGGCGGCACGGTGGGTGAAGTGGTCGAGTCGAAAAATCCGAAGTTCGCAGTCGGCGACAAAGTCGTCGCGATGTTTGGCTGGCAGGAGTACGGCACGTCGAACGGAACGGGCCTGCAGAAGGTCGACGACACGCATGTGCCGCTATCGGCCTATCTCGGCCCGGTCGGCATGCCCGGCGTCACGGCGTGGTACGGCCTGAACCGCATCATCGCGCCGAAAGCGGGTGAGACGGTGGTGGTCAGCGCGGCGAGCGGCGCGGTGGGCAGCGTGGTCGGCCAACTGGCGAAGCTGGCCGGCGCGCGCGCAGTCGGCATTGCCGGCGGCGCGGACAAGTGCCGCTATGTCACCGAGACGCTCGGCTTCGACGCGTGCGTCGACTACAAGGCCGGCAATCTCTATCAGGACCTCAAGGCGGTGACGCCGGACGGCGTGGACGGCTACTTCGAAAACGTCGGCGGTGAAGTGCTCGACGCGACGCTCGCGCGTATGAACGCATTCGGCCGGATCGCGCTGTGCGGGTTTATCGCGGGCTATGACGGCCAGCCGTTGCCGCTCAAGCATCCGTCGCTGATGCTCACGCAGCGTCTGCTGGTGCAGGGTTTCATCGTGAGCGAGCATATGGACGTATGGCCCGAAGCGCTCACGCAACTCGGCACGCTGGTTGCGCAGAAGAAGCTGCACTATCGCGAGACCATCGCGCAAGGACTCGATGCGGCGCCTGAGGCGTTCATTGGCCTGCTCAAAGGCAGGAACTTCGGCAAGCAACTCGTCAAGCTGATCTGAGCGCGGCGGCAGTCGGGCAGATCACGCAAGGCGCCGCTCAATCCAATGGAGTGACACGATGTTCGATTTCGCAGGCAAGGTGGCGGTGATCACCGGTGCGGCCAGCGGCTTCGGCCGCGCATTCGCGCAGAAGGGCGCCTCGCTCGGCATGAAGCTCGTGCTGGCCGACGTGAATCCCGGTGCGCTCGCGCAAACCGTCGACGCATTGCGCGCCGGCGGCGCCGAAGCGATCGGCGTGCCGACCGACGTCGCGAGCGCGGCGCAGGTCGAAACGCTGGCGCAAGCCGCACTGGCCGCCTACGGCAAGGTGCATCTGCTGTTCAACAACGCAGGCGTAGGCGCGGGCGGCTTTCTGTGGGAAAGCTCGGCGAACGACTGGTCGTGGGTGTTCGGCGTGAACGTAATGGGCGTCGCGCACGGCGTGCGGGTGTTCACGCCGATCATGCTGGCGCAGAACGAGCCCGCGCATATCGTCAACACGGCGTCCGTCGCGGGCTTGCTGTCGCCGCCCGCCATGGGCATCTACAACGCGTCGAAACACGCGGTGGTGTCGCTCACCGAAACGCTGTATCACGATCTGCAGCTGGCGCAGGCCGCGCAGGCGGGAACGGCAGGCGGCCAGGTCGGCTGTTCGCTGTTGTGCCCGGCCTTCGTGCCGACCGGCATCGCCAATGCGGAACGCGCGCGGCCTGCTGATCTGCGCAACGACAGCGGTCCGACCCGCTCGCAGATCGCCGCGGGCAAGCAGCTGCAGCGCGCGGTGCAGTCGGGCAAGCTGAGTGCCGACGACGTCGCAGACATCACCTTCGAAGCGATCGCGGCGCGGCGTTTTTACATCGTCACGCATCCGGGCATCATGGCAACGGTGAAGCTGCGCCACGAGGATATCGAGCAGTTGCGCAATCCCACTGATCCAATGTCGCTGAAGCCGGAAGTGAACAACGCCGGCTAGCCGGGACGCTTGCCGTATCGCCTGCGCCCGCTGAGATCCAGGGCGCCGGTTTCCTTTTGAACCGCGCCGGTTTATTTCAAACCTTCGGCGCTTATGCGCCATAAGACGCACCATGCCGCTGAATCCGAAGATCGAGCAGGTGCTCGATATGATCGAGCGGGCCAGGCGCCCGAAGCTCCATGAAATGACCGCGCAGGACGCGCGGGCCTCGTACGAGAAAAGCGCGCCGATTCTGGAGATCGCGAGCGCGCCGATGTTCGCGATCGAAGATCTGCAAATCGCGACACGCGACGGCGCGACGATTCGTGCGCGTCTGTACCATCCGGTCGAGCCGAGTTGGGCCGAGCCCGCGCCGGCGTTCGTGTATTACCACGGCGGCGGCTTCACGGTGGGTAGCGTCGATACGCACGATGCGCTGTGCCGGATGTTCGCGCGCGACGGCAATTGCGCGGTGTTGTCCGTGGACTATCGCCTCGCACCGGAATACAAATTTCCCACTGCCGTCGAGGACGCTTTCGACGCCTTGAGCTGGCTGCACGCGCACGCAGCCGAATACGGGCTGGACGCCGGCCGGCTGGCAGTGGGCGGCGATAGCGCGGGCGGTACGCTGGCCACGGTCTGCGCGGTGCTCGCACGCGACGCCGGTATCGAGCTCGCGCTGCAATTGCTGATCTATCCGGGCACGACCGGCCATCAGCAAACCGATTCGCACTCGCGCTTCGCCAACGGCTTTCTGCTGTCGGGCGACACGATTCAATGGTTCTTCGACCACTACGTGCGCGCGCGCAGCGACCGTGACGACTGGCGTTTCGCGCCGCTGGACGGCCAGCTTGGCGCGCCCGAATTCAGCGGCGTCGCGCCTGCGTGGATCGCCACCGCCGAATACGATCCCTTGAGCGACGAGGGCGACGCCTACGCGGAGAAATTGCACGCGCTGGGTAATCGGGTCACGCTCAAGCGCTATCCGGGCATGATCCACGAGTTCTTCAAGATGGGCGGTTTCGTGCCGGACGTCGCGCAGGCGCACGCGGATGCCGCAGCGGCCTTGCGCGCGGCTTTCGATTCCGACTGAGGGCGTTCATCGGGTTGTCGGCGGCCGAGGAGCCACCGGACCCTGGTCACGCGATCTCGCGTTCGATATTGAAGGCGAAGCTGCGCTCGAAGTCGCCGGGCCGCGCGATCCGATGCGAGCCGTTGTCGTCGCTGCGCTCGGCGACGGCCACGCTGATCACTTCGCCGTGCAGGGTCACGCGCAGTGCGGTCGTCCCGCGTGTGCCGTACTCCGGCGTTTCGATGAATGCAGCCGACAGCGCCCGTTCGCGTTCGAGCGGAATGCCGGTGGACGGCAGTTCGTCGTCGCGGGCGAGGCGCGGATCGCGCATCAGGTCGATCAGGCGTTCGAGCGGCGGCATCGCGTTGCGCGCGAGCAGCGTGCCCAGTTCGGCGCGCTTTTTGACGAGCTTCGGCCACGCGGTATCGAGCACCGCGTTCGAGATGCCGTGCGTGCCGGGTTCGAGCAGCGTCGGCGCGCGCTCGGAACGGTTGCAGTACCAGGCGAGTTCGCGGCGCGTCCAGTCGCCCACCAGCAGATTGAACCCGTTATAGATGTCGCCGGTTTGCGCTACGTGCCGCAGGTACGCGAGCGGAGTGCCGTGCGGGTTGCCATTCGAGTCGCGCGTGGCGCCGCTCAGCCAGTCGCTGACGAGCGTGCCGCGGGTCGGCGCGTCGGCGCGCATTTCGTGCGGCGCGCGGTAATTGGTCAGCGCGGCGAAGCGGCCGTCGCGCGACGAGCCGAGCCACGTGCCACCGCCTTGCAGATCGCGCCCGGCCAGCACCGTCGGCGCGTCGTGCCACCAGCCGACCGGTTCGGCCGTGCGGCGAAAGAACTCGTCGCGATTGGCGGCAAGCGTGAAGAGCGGGCCGTCGACCGCGTCGGGTCGCCAGTCGAACACGATCAGGCACATCGGGGGCGTCTCCCGGTGGAGGCGTTGCAGTTGAAAAGGCCAGTAAAAAGCGGCGCCTGACTGCGCCGCTTCGTTCCCCGCGAGAATGTCAGACTTCGGTGGGCAGCCCGTAGGGCAGCGTAAGGAACCGCAGCGCCGGGCCGTCCGCCGCGCCCAGATGTACCGAGCCGTTTTCCAGCGCCGCGAGCTTGATCTCGACCAGCAGATCGACGCCGCCTTCCGGCGCCGACGCCGCGTTCACCACCATGCCGCACGGCTGGCCCGGATCGTCCGAATGGAACAGTTCCGCGCCCGCGCGCACCGTGTCGAGTTCGCCAGCCACATTGGCGAGCGAAGTGCGCCGCTTGATCGTGCCGCGATACTGGCTGCGCGCCACCACTTCCTGGCCGGGATAGCAGCCTTTGCGGAAATTCACCGCGCCCAGCACGTCGAAATTGACCATTTGCGGCACGAACTGCTCGACCACCGGCTGGGTGATGCGCGGCTCGCCCGCGCGAATGTCGAGCCAGTCCCACACGGCCGGCGAGACGCGTTTGAGCTTCTCGTCCAGCAAGGGCAGGTGCGACTCGATCTGCGCCTTCGGGCCGATCCACAGGTAACGCAGGCGCCCGAGCGCGTCCGGTACGCGAATCAGCGAGCCCGCCGCGCCGTCCACTTTCACGTGCACGCCGTCCGGCAGCGCGTCGAACACGTTCGAGAGCGCCTTGCGCACGTCGCCGGCAAGACCGATCACCGCCAGTTCGCCGCTCGCGTCAGTGAGTTTGGCCTTGGCGCGCAGCACGAACATGGAGAGCCGCTTCTGCACCGCGGCCTGCACGTCTTTCGACACCAGCAGGCGGATCGTGTCGCCGCTGCGCCACGTGAGGAACGACGCCAGCAGACGCCCCTTGGCCGAGCAGTAACCGGCCAGACGCGCGTTGGCGGCGTCGAGGTGCTGGGTGTCGTTGGTCAACTGGCCGTGCAGGAAGCTTGCCGCGTCGTCGCCGGTGGCGTCGATCACGCCGAACTGCGTGAGCGGCATATACGCGCCTTGCTGAACGAGCGCGTCGAATTCATCGGCGGAGGGGCGCGGCAGCGCGGGAAGACTAGCCAGTGTGGCGGCGGCTGCCGGAGGAGCTGTGTTTGGAGGCGTGCCTGAAGCGGTAGCGAGCGGTGTGTTCATGGATTCCGGGAACAGTCAATTCTGACTTTGGCTAAGGCAAACAAGTATTATATGCAGTCCAACCCTGCCACGTTTCGCATGTCCCTGTTCAAGAAATGTTTCATTGCCGGCTCACTCGTCGTTGTGCTGGCCGCAGCCGCAATTGCTGGCGGATACCATTGGGCCACCAGTCCGCTCGATCTGACTCCTGCGCAACTCGATGTCACGGTCAAGCCGCATAGCAGCTTGCGCAGCGTCACGCTGCAACTCAATCGAGGCGGCGTGCCGGTCGAAGCGGAGCTGTTCGTCATCATGACGCGGCTGCTCGGACTGCAAAGCGAGCTGAAATCGGGCAACTACGAGTTCAAGACGGGCGTGACGCCGTATGAGGTGCTGCAGAAAATCGCCCGCGGCGACGTCAACGAATACGTGGCGACCATTATCGAAGGCTGGACCTTCAAGCGCATGCGCGCCGAGCTGGATGCCAATCCGGCGCTCAAGCACGACACGGCCGGGATGAGCGACGCCGACCTGATGAACGCGATCAACGCGCCGGAGGCGTCGATCGGCAATGGCGAGGGACTGTTTTTCCCCGACACCTACCTGTTCGACAAAAACACCAGCGACCTCGACGTGTACCGCCGCGCCTACCGTCTGATGCGCCTGCGGCTGGACGAGGCATGGACCGCGCGCGCGGCGAATCTGCCGTACAAGACGCCGTACGACGCGCTGACCATGGCGTCCATCATCGAAAAGGAAACCGGCAAGCCGTCTGACCGGCCCATGGTGGCCGCGGTGTTCGCGAACCGGCTGCGCGTGGGTATGCCGCTGCAAACCGACCCGACCGTGATATACGGCATGGGCGAGAGCTACAGCGGACGCATCAGAAAGAAAGACCTGCAGACCGACACTCCCTACAATACCTACACCCGCATGGGGCTGCCGCCAACGCCCATCGCGCTGCCCGGCGTGGCGTCGCTGCAGGCGGCGCTGAACCCGGCACCCAGCACCGCGCTGTATTTCGTCTCGCGCGGCGACGGCAGCAGTATCTTTTCCGACACCCTCGGCGATCACAACAAGGCCGTGGACAAATACATTCGAGGGCAATGATGGCGCGGGGCAAATTCATTACGTTTGAGGGCATCGACGGAGCGGGCAAGACCACCCACCTCAGCTGGTTTCGGGAGCGCCTCGAACAGAAAGTGGCAAGCACCGGCCGCGCGGTCGTCATGACGCGCGAACCGGGCGGCACGCCGCTCGGCGAGCAGATCCGCGAAATCGTGCTGCATCAGAAAATGGACCTCGAAACCGAGGCGCTGCTAATGTTCGCGCTGCGCCGCCAGCACCTGGCCGAAGTGATCGAGCCTGCGCTCGCACGCGGCGACTGGGTGCTGTCGGACCGTTTCACGGATGCGACCTTCGCCTATCAGGGCGGTGGCCGCGGACTGCCGCGCGACAAGCTGGAAACGCTGGAGCGCTGGGTGCAGGGCGGTTTCCAGCCGGACCTGACAGTGCTGTTCGACCTCGCGCCCGAAATCGCCAGCGAGCGGCGCAGTGCGGCACGCGATCCGGATCGCTTCGAGAGCGAATCGGCGGCATTTTTCAATCGCACCCGCGCCGAATATCTGCGCCGCGCCGAAGAAGCGCCGTACCGGTTCGCTATCATTGACTCCGCGCAGAGCATTACGCAGATTCAGAGAAGACTTGAAGAATTGATCGCAGTTCTTTGATTTAAAAAGAATATAACCTTGGTTTATATCGGTTTTCAGAGTTCATGCGGTACTGCATGTAACGTCTGCAACCGTTTGATCGAAAAGAGAAACAATGATTTATCCGTGGCAAGCCGATGACTGGAACCGCCTGCAGCAACTGCGCGGCCACTGGCCGCACGCCCTGTTGCTGCATGGGCAGGCGGGCATCGGCAAGCTGCGCTTCGCGCAGCATCTCGCGCAGGGCTTGCTGTGCGAGGCTCAGCAGGCCAACGGGGAGCCGTGCGGCGCGTGCGTGGCCTGCAACTGGTTCGCGCAGGGCAATCATCCGGACTACCGGATCGTCGTGCCCGAGGCGCTGGCCGCCGAAGCGGGCCTGAACAACGCCGCGGACGAAAAAGCCGACAAGGCCGATGCCGACGAAGGCAAGAAGACGCGCACGCCCAGCAAGGAAATCAAGATCGAACAGATTCGCGGTTTGCTCGATTTCGTCGGCGTGGGCTCGCACCGCGGCGGCGCGCGCGTGGTCGTGCTGTATCCGGCGGAAGGGCTAAATATCGCCGCGGCCAATGCGCTGCTGAAGACGCTCGAAGAACCGCCGGCGGGAGTCGTGTTCCTGATGGTGTCGGCGCGTATCGATCGCCTGTTGCCCACCATCATCAGCCGCTGCCGCCAGTGGCCGATGACCATGCCCGCGCCGGACGTGGCGACGAAGTGGCTTGCCGCGCAAGGCGTGGCCGAGGCGCCCGCGCTGCTTGCCGAAGCCGGCGGCGCGCCGCTCACGGCGCTCGCGCTCGCCAGCGACGAGAACCGCACGCTGCGCGACTGGACGCTCAAGCAACTGGCCGCCGGCCCCGGGTGCGACGCCTTCGCCTGCGGCGAGGCGTTGCAGAAGCTGCCAGTGCCGCTGGTGCTAGGCTGGCTGCAACGCTGGATGTACGATTTGCTGGCGCAGCGCACGGCCGGCGCGCCCCGTTACTTCCCGCAAGCCTCGGCGGCATTGACGCGCTGCGCGTCGCAGGCCGACGCCAGCGCGTTCGCGCGCTTCATGCGCACTGTGACGCGCCAACGCGCCGTCGAGAACCATCCGCTGAATGCGCGGCTGGTGTTCGAAGAGCTGTTTATCGGCTATCGCGAGTTGTTCGCGTAAGCCGCCGCTGCGTGCGGGGCGCGTTCTCGGCCGCTGGCGCGCTGCGCCGCGCCTCACAGCCGGCGCCGGCCCGCCATTCGTCCTGCGCCGTTCGTCCGCCGTTCGTCCATTATCCGCTTCCATCTCACGTTCAACGCACCATGAGCCTTTCCTACCGCGATGCCACGCTCGACGATCTGCCCGCTATCGTCGCCATCTACAACTCGACGGTGCCGTCGCGGCAAGTCACCGCCGATCTCGAGCCGGTCAGCGTCGAAAGCCGGCTGACCTGGTTTCACGCGCATGGCCCGCACAAGCGTCCGTTGTGGGTGGTGGAAGACTCGCAACAGCCCGGCCGCGTGATCGCATGGCTGAGCTTTTCGGACTTTTATGGCCGCCCGGCCTATCTGCGCACCGCCGAAGTCAGCATCTATCTCGACGAAAGCGCGCGTGGCAAGGGTCTCGGCAAGCAATTGCTGGCGGCTTCGCTAGCGGCGGCGCCGGCGCTCGGCATCGATACCGTGCTCGGCTTCATCTTCGGCCACAATGACGCGAGCTTGCGCCTGTTCCGCGGCTTCGGTTTCGACACGTGGGGATCGTTGCCGCGCGTGGCCGTGCTGGACGGCGTGGAGCGCGATCTGGTGATTCTCGGCAAACGCCTCGACACCGCCGCGACAGCTCCGGCCTCCGCCTGATTCCCTTCGAGCCAGCCCTACGCAGGACACCCCCATGTTTGTCGACTCGCATTGCCATATCAACTTCGAAGGACTCGCCGACCGCCTGCCGCAGGTGCTCGAGAACATGCGCAGCCATTCGGTCACGCATGCGCTGTGCGTGTCCGTTGATCTCGAAACGCTGCCTTCCGTGCTGGATATCGCCAGCCGCCATGAGAACGTGTACGCGTCGGTCGGCGTGCATCCGGATCACGAGCACATGCGCGAGCCGAGCGTCGCCGAACTGGTCGAACTGGCCGCGCATCCCAAAGTGGTCGCGATCGGCGAGACCGGCCTCGACTACTACCGGCTGGAAGGCCGCACCATCGCCGACATGGAATGGCAGCGCGAGCGCTTTCGCACCCATATCCGGGCGGCGCACGCCGCGAACAAGCCGCTGATCATCCATACGCGATCGTCGTCGGAAGACACGCTGCGCATCATGGCCGAGGAGCGCGCAGGCGAGCCGGGCGGCGTGATGCATTGTTTCACCGAGCCGTGGCATGTCGCCGAACAGGCGCTTGCGCAGAATTTTTACATCTCGTTGTCGGGCATCGTCACGTTCAAGAGCGCGACGGACGTGCAGGACGTCGCGCGCCGCGTGCCGCTGGAGCGTTTGCTGATCGAAACCGACTCACCGTATCTCGCGCCCGTGCCGTATCGCGGCAAGCCTAATGAACCTGCGTACGTAAGTTATGTCGGACGGTTCATCGCGCAACAACGCGACATGCCGGAAGCGGCGCTGGCCGAGGCGACCACGCAAAACTTCTTCCGCCTTTTCAAGATTCCCGCGCCGGTTGGTGTGTGAGGCGTAAAGTCGATAAATATCAACAGGATAGGGAATTTTCCTAAAGTTAAATATGAGAGAAATTTCGATGTCGTTGACTGCCCAGCAGGACACTTACGCAGGCGTGACAACGCGTGGCGCGCTGGCTTCGGCACGGCGCGGCGTCTCGCGCTTCACGTTCGCCGCTGCGCTCGTTTGTGCCGCGCTGACTTCGCTGGCGGTGTCGCCGGCCCAGGCGGCGCCGATCGATTCGCTGATCAAATCGGTCAAGTTCGACGACGTGGACGGCGTCAACAAGTTGCTCGCCAAGGGTATGGACCCGAACAGCGTGGATAACCAGGGCATTCCGCTGCTGGTGCTGGCCGCGCGTGAGAAATCGGATAAAGTCGGCGCCGCGCTGCTCGCCAATCCGAAGACCAACATCGAGATTCAGGACAAGGCCGGCGAGAACGCGATGATGATGGCCGCGCTGAACGGCGATCTCGCCTTCGTCAACCAGCTGATCGCGAAAGACGCCGAGGTCAACAAGAAGGGCTGGGCGCCGTTGCACTACGCGGCGGCGAACGGCAACGACGACATCGTCAAGGTGCTGCTCGACCATTCGGCCTACGTCGACGCCGGCTCGCCGAACGGCACCACGCCGCTGATGATGGCCGCGCGCGGCGGCCACGTGTCGACCGTGAAGCTGTTGCTCGACAACGGCGCGGACCTGACGGTGAAGAACCAGATCGGCATGACGGCGCTCGATTTCGCGAAGACCTACAAGGAGCCGGACGTGGTCGAAGGGTTGACCGCGCGCCTGCAGCAGATGCAACAGAAATAGTGTGCGCGGCTCACGGCGGCCGGTTTGCCGGCGGCTTGGAGCGCGGGTAGAAGGTCTAGCGCTCTGTCGGCGGGCTGGAGCGCGAGTCGAAGGTGTATGCGCTCTGCCGGCGGGCTGGAGCGCGAGCCGAAGGTGTATGCGCTCTGGCCGGCGAATTGGAGCGCGAGTCGAAGATCTACGCGCTCTGTCGGCGGCCCGGAGCGCGGGTCGAAGGTCCACCCGCTCTGCCTGCCGCCTGAAGCGCCAATCGAAGGCCCACCCGCACTGACAGCCATCTGAGCTCCTGTCAAAAGCCCGCGCGGTCTGCCTGCCGCGACGGGCGCCGCCCGCGAAACGCTGCCGTGGCATCGCTGAAGCACACGAGTGCCGGAGCACTTGGCGCCGCCAACTCACCCGGCTTAAAAAAAGTGCCTGAAGATAGCGGTGGCGCGCACGCTTGCGCTTCGCAAAACAGTGCAGAATGTCGACTTTGGCGCGCCACATGTGCGCGCCCTTTGGATGCGGCGAAAGACCGCCTGATAAACGACCCTGGAAAGGAACACCATGCTGCGGGCTTTGATTTTCGCCAGCGCGCTCGCCGTACCGCTATCGGCAGCCGCGTTTACGGGAGGCGACCTCAACAAGCTGTGCACCAAGACGGACGTGGCATCGCGTAGCGCGTGCGCCGCTTATATCGAAGGCGCCGCCGACGGCATCTTCAACACCATCGACGCGATCGGCGGCACGACCGGCCCGCGCGTCGGCCAGTACTTCTGCCTGCCGCAGGACGCGCGCTCGGCGCAGCTGACCGACGCGGTGCGCAAATATATCGCTGAGAATCCGATCGTCGCGGGCTATAACGCCAGCACGGCGATCTCGCTCGGGCTCGGTAAAGCGTTTCCCTGCAAGAGCGGCAGTTGAAATGAATCACGGCTGATGCCCTGCGCGTCGGCATCCGGCGTGTTGGGCGTTTCGGCCCATGAGGGTTTTCCGGCTTTTCAGCCGTGGGCACTTCGGGGCATTTCTCATAGCTCTACCTGAGACCCGGTCTCAACGCCGGCTGTCCGCTTGTAGAGGCGGCGGGCCTCGCCACCTTTCGCGGATCGCGCGGAAGAACAATCTAAGATGTCAGTAGGCAGGTCGTGCAGTCGTGCGGCCTCGCGTCCGCTTCAGCGGCGCCTCGCGACCGGCGCCTCCCGGCAGCCGGGCGCCTTTCGCCACTCCGCGGCTACCCCGCGGCCATGTCGGTGGCCGGTTCCGCGCCGGCTCAGCTCAGCACTCATGCCAGGAGGACATTCCCCTTCATGCCTACTCTCGACGACCTCAGCCGTATCGCCGAAGCGCCGCTGCACACGTGGCTCGGCGCGTTGATCGTCTCGGTGATCGCGGTGGTGCTGGCCGTGGGCATCCATCGGGTCGGCGCGCGTATCGTGACGCGGCTCGCGCGGCCTTATCCGCTCACCAGCGTGGTGCTGCGCTATATCGACAGGCCTGCGCTATTCATGCTCGTGATCCTCGCGCTGGAGGCAGTGGGCTGGGAAGCGCCCGACACGCTGACCTTCATCACGCCGTTGCGCGACGCCGCCGCAATCGCGCTGATCGGCGCGATCACCTGGCTCTCGGTGCGTTCGGCGGCGGCGATCGGCGAGGCGATCATTCAGGCCCATCCGCTCGATACCGCCGACAACCTCCAGGCGCGCCGCATCCATACCCAGGCGCGCGTGCTCGCGCGTTCGGTGATGTTCGTGATCGTGATCGTCGGCGTGGGCGGCGCGTTGATGACGTTCCCCAATGTCCGGCAGATCGGCGCGAGCCTGCTTGCTTCGGCGGGTGTGGCGGGACTGGTCGCCGGTATCGCCGCGCGGCCGGTGCTCGGCAATCTGATCGCCGGCTTGCAGATTGCGCTGTCGCAGCCGATCCGTCTCGATGACGTCGTCGTGATTCAGGGCGAGTGGGGGCGTATCGAGGAAATCACCGGCACGTATGTATCGGTGCGTCTGTGGGATCAACGTCGGTTGATCGTTCCGCTGCAATGGTTTATCGAAAACCCGTTTTCGAACTGGACCCGCAGCAGTTCGCAGATCATCGGCACGGTGTTTCTCTACGTCGACTACCGCATGCCGCTCGCGCCGTTGCGCGAAGAACTCGCGCGCATTGTCGAGGACGCGCCCGAGTGGGATCGCCGCGTGCAGGTGTTGCAGGTGACGGACGGCACCGAGCGCTCGATGCAATTGCGCGCCCTCGTCAGTTCGCTCGATTCCGGCCTGAACTGGGATTTGCGCTGCCGGGTGCGCGAGGGATTGCTCGACTACATTCAGAAGCACTACCCGCAGTACCTGCCGCGGGCGCGCGCGGAAGTGTCGGCGGAACTCGAAGCCGGCAAGGGCGAAGCGCTCGACTGGGTGCCGCGCAGCACGCAGACGCCGGCCGGCAGCACGGCCGCGCACACCGAGGCCGATCCGGTGGCGAGTCGCGCCGCGAGGCCACCGGCGGGCGAACTGCAGCAGCATGTGAAGGAAAAAGTTTGACGGCGGTCTGACGGCGGGCTTGACAGCGATCAGACAGCGAATCAGGCATGCGGCCAGACAAGCGGCCAGACAAGCGGTCAGACAAGCGGTCAAACAGGCGGTCAAACAGGCGGTCAAACAGGCGATCAAACATGTGGCTTGAGGGCGTTTTGACGGAGGCTTGACAGCAGTCCGGCGGCAGGTTCGATCGCGGCTTTAACCACGGCTTTGACCACGAAACCGCCAGACTGTGGCACGCCGACGCCGATGAATGCAACTGATCGGGCACCAAAGCGGTCGAACCGTCCACTCACTCACGAAGCCGGCGCGGCTTCGCGTGTCTCATCGTGTTTTGGGTTCTCCTCGCGCGATGGCGCACGAGACGAGACATCGCGAAAGACCCGATGATCGATACGCGAGCGCGCCGCGCGAACCAAGGAGGACATGCAACATGGGCCGACTCATCGTCGTGTCGAATCGCGTCGCAACGCCGACGGAAACCAAAGGATCGGCCGGCGGCCTCGCGGTCGGCGTATTCGGTGCGCTGAAAGATGCCGGAGGCGTGTGGTTCGGCTGGAGCGGCGACGTGGTCAGCGAGACCGTCGCCAATGCGGGTCCGACGCTGGAGCAGGACGGCGCGGTGACCTTCGCGACCGTGGGTCTGACGCGCAAGGATTACGACCAGTACTATCGCGGCTTTTCGAACGCGACGCTGTGGCCGGTATTCCACTACCGCAACGACCTCGCACGTTACGAGCGCGAGGAGTACGCGGGCTACCGGCGCGTCAATGCGTGGCTCGCGCACAAGCTGATCAAGTTGCTCGAACCCGACGACGTGATCTGGATTCACGACTACCATCTGATCCCGTTCGCCGAGGCGCTACGCAACGAGGGCGTGACGAACCGCATCGGCTTCTTCCTGCATATTCCGTTTCCCGCGCCGCAGATCCTGCTCAACATTCCGCCGCATGAAGAACTGGTGAAGTCGCTGTCGTGCTACGACCTGCTGGGCTTCCAGACCGCCACCGACGAACTCGCGTTCAAGGATTACGTCACGCGCCACGCCCGCGGTACGGTGGGCGCGGACGGCGTGGTCGAAGCATTCGGCCGCAAGCTGCGCACCGGCGTATACCGGATCGGCGTGTTCCCCGACGAAATCGCCGAGCAGGCGAAGCGCTACGAAAGCCGTCAGCACGTGCTCGACCTCAAGCAGAGCCTGGAAGGCCGCAAGCTGATCATGAGCGTCGACCGGCTGGATTATTCGAAGGGACTCGTCGAGCGGTTCCGCGCCTTCGAGCATCTGCTGGAGCGCTCGCCGGAGTGGCGCGGCAACGTCACGCTGGTGCAGATCGCGCCGCCCACGCGCTCGGACGTCGCCACCTACCAGAAGATTCGCCAGGATCTGGAGTACGAAGCAGGGCGCATCAACGGCCGCTACTCGGGACTCGATTACACGCCCATTCGCTATCTGAACCAGCAGTACGACCGCTGGAAGCTGATGTCGCTGTTTCGCGAGTCGCAGATCGGTTTCGTGACGCCGCTGCACGACGGCATGAACCTGGTCGCGAAGGAATACGTCGCCGCACAGAATCCCGACGATCCCGGCGTACTGGTGCTGTCGATTTTCGCGGGCGCGGCGGCGGAGCTAACGGGCGCGCTGCTCGTCAATCCACACGACGCGATTGGCATGTGCGAAGCGTTGCAGCGCGCGTTGCAGATGCCGCTCGACGCGCGTCAGCGGCGCCACGAGATCAACATGGCGGCGCTGCGCAAGAACGATCTGGGTGTCTGGCGCGATACCTTCCTGCGCGATCTGCGCAGCGTGCCGGTGCAGAAGCCGGGCAAGGGCGGCGGGCATAAATGACGGCATGTATCGACCAGTGCGTGGCCCGCTCGTCGAGCGGACGTTTCGCCGCGTGTGAGCGCGTAGCGGCGCCACGGAGCGCGCACGCATACGCGGCTGAACGTCAGGCGGACGCATGTTGACCACATTGGCTGTCGCGGGTTACCGGTCGCTGCGCGAGTTGATCGTGCCGCTCGGCCGCCTGAACGTGATCACAGGCGCCAATGGCAGCGGCAAGTCGAGCGTGTATCGGTCGCTGCGGTTGCTGGCGGAGACGGCGCGCGGCGGGGTGATTACTTCGCTGGCGCGCGAGGGCGGCCTGCCATCCACGTTGTGGGCTGGTCCTGAGCGCTTTTCGCGGGCGGTGCTGGCCGGCGAGTTTCCGGTCGAGGGCACGCGGCGCAACGAGCCTGTGAGTCTGCGGCTAGGCTTTGCCGGCGACCAGTTCGGCTATGCGATCGATCTCGGTCTGCCGGCGCCAGAGCGGCCGTCACCTCCCATTCCCAGCAAGTTCACGCTTGATCCAGTCATCAAGCGTGAATGCATCTGGAGCGGCCCGGTGCTGCGGCCTTCAGCCTTGCTGGTGGACCGGCACGGCCCGGCGTTGCGCACGCGCGATGAGCGTGGCGACTGGCAAACCATTCCGCAACCCGTCGCCAGCTTCGACAGCATGATGACGGAGTTCTCCGATCCACGCACCGCGCCCGAGATGGTCACGGTGCGCGAGCAGATCCGCTCGTGGCGCTTCTACGACCATTTCCGCACCGACGCCGAAGCGCCCGCGCGTCTGCCGCAGATCGGCACGCACACGCCGGTGCTCGCGAACGACGGCGCGGACCTCGCCGCGGCCTTGCAAACTATCCGCGAGATCGGCGACCCGGCCGCGCTCGACGCCGCCATCGACGACGCCTTTCCAGGCTCGCGCCTCGACATCGCGACCCAGGACGGCCGCTTCGAAGTGGTGATGCAGCAGCATGGCTTGCTGCGAGCGCTGAAAGGCGCGGAGCTGTCGGACGGCACCTTGCGCTACCTGCTGCTGGTCGCGGCGCTGTTGACGCCGCGTCCGCCCGAACTCCTCGTGCTGAACGAACCCGAAACGAGCCTGCATCCGGATTTGCTGCCGGCGCTCGCCCGCCTGATCGCGCAAGCCGCCACGCATTCGCAGGTGCTGGTGGTGTCGCACGCGGCGCGGCTGATCGCGTCGCTCGAGCGCGAGGAGGCGAGCCAGTCGATCGTGCTGGAGAAACACTTCGGCGCGACCCGTATCGCCGACCCGGACGATCGAGATTTGCCGCCGTGGAAATGGCCGGCGAGATAACCGCACAATCGTATCGGCGGCGCGCCGCATGTAAGCTGGATGTAACAGCGCCGAGAAAATGCAAGATTGGCGGTTTTTTGTTGTCCCGTAGTGAATAATGCATCGATGCCGGTCCTGCATCGCGCCCGAGCGCGACCATTGCATTGATCGGAGGTATCGGCGCTGTCATACGCAGCGCCGCTGACGTGCACCGCCCAAGGCGCAAGCCCGTCAGCTTACGGAGACACAATATGAAGATTGCGCAGATCGCCCCTCTGACCGAATCGGTGCCGCCGAAGCTTTACGGCGGCACGGAGCGCGTCGTGTCGTACATCACCGAGGCGCTGGTCGAACTCGGCCATGACGTGACGCTGTTCGCAAGCGGCGATTCCGTGACCAGCGCGAAGCTCGAAGCCGTCTGGCCGCGCGCGCTGCGGCTCGACCCGGGCATTCGCGATCGCGTCGCGCCCCATATGCTGCTGATGGAACTGGTGCGCCGCCAGGCCGAAGACTTCGACGTTCTGCATTTTCACCTCGACTATTACTCGTTCTCGGTTTTCAAGCGTCAGGAAACGCCGTTCGTAACGACCATGCACGGCCGGCTCGACTTGCCGGAGCAACAGCCGGTATTCGACACCTTTAACACGGCGCCCGTGATCTCGATTTCGAACGCGCAGCGCCATCCGCTGCCGCAGGCCAAGTGGTTGACCACCGTGTATCACGGCTTGCCTGAGCAGCTCTATACGCCGCAACCGGTCGAGCAGAAGTACCTGGCGTTTCTCGGCCGGATTTCGCCGGAAAAGCGGGTCGACACGGCGATCCGGATTGCCGGCCGTTGCGGTATGCCGATTCGCATTGCGGCGAAGGTGGACGCGGCCGACCGCGAGTATTTCGAACGCGACATCCGTCCGTTGCTGGATTTGCCCTATGTGGAGTTCATCGGCGAGATTGCGGATCATCAGAAGGCCGAGTTCCTGTCCGGTGCGCACGCGTTGCTGTTTCCGATCGACTGGCCCGAGCCGTTCGGTCTCGTGATGATCGAAGCAATGGCATGCGGCACGCCGGTGATCGCGTTCAACCGCGGCTCGGTGCCGGAAGTGCTGGAAGACGGCGTGACGGGCTTTATCGTGGAAGACGAGATCGGCGCCGTGGCGGCGGTCAATCGTCTGCACAAGATGCCGCGTGCGGGCGTGCGGCAGCGCTTCGAGGAGCGCTTCACCTCGCACCGCATGGCTCAACAGTATGTGAACGCGTATCAGTCGGTGATTCGCGCGCAGAAGCGTTCGCGCTTCAAGGTGATCGATACGTCGGGAAGCTGATCCGAAGGGATTCAGCCAACGCGGCGGGATAAAAAAGAGCGGCGATGCGTGGTGCGCACCGCCGCTTTTTATTGCCGCATCACTCGGAACAGCGAGGCGCCGCGGACGGCCGGGACTTGTGCGTCAGGCCATGCGGTACGCCCGCGCTGAACCTCGGCCCACAAAAGCTCACCGGCGCGGCGCGTGCCGCGTTGTTTGCAATGCACAGGCGGTCCGCGTGGGATTGCGTCTGATCCGGCCACCGCTGCTCACGGAACCCGGCGGATCAGACGCACACCCCGCAGACCGGCAATCGGACCGCGCGCGTTAGATCTTCAGACGCGAGACCTTGGTGCCTTGCAGTGATACATCGGCCATCAGGCCGGCATTGGTGAGCACGAACACCTCGACCGGCGCCGTTGCCGTGTTGGTGTCGATCGCGCCGTTTGCGCCCATCTTCACCAGCGCGACCGAGGCGTCGCCGCCCGCCGACCAGCCGTCGGCATTGCGGAATTTATCCAGTGCATCCTGCGTCATGAACAGGAAGATGATCGCCTTGGATTGCGCACCTGCCTGAAAGCCGAACGAACCGGAAATCGTGCTGTAGTAGCCGACCGTGCCGCCGCCGACCCGCAGCGAGCCTTCGCCGTACTGACCGCCGACGATAAAGCCCACCTGAAGTACCGACGGGAAAACGAGAACGCCGCGCGCCTTCGAGACCAGTTCGCGCGAGCCTTGCACGGTCGTGAAGAGCCGCGACATGGTGCCTTCGACGCTAGCGTCGATCGACTGGCGTTTGGATGCGTCGGTGGCGGGTGTGTCAGGGTTGCCTTTGTTCGTCGTACAACCAGCGAGTGCAAGGCCTCCGAAAGCGAGCGCAGCGGTAGTCTTCAACATGAAGTTTCGTCTTTGCATCGTTTTTCTCCGTCATGGTTCCGGGGCGCAACCTCATTTGATATTGCCGGGTTGCCTTTGAGTTATATCACACGCAAGCACAAATGGCGCGCTTCCTTGGCAGGCCAAGAGCCTTGTGTGACGGGGGTTTCGGGCAAATCGTAAGACGTCGTGCTGTAATTTTGACTGCTGCGGGAGCCTGCGGCGTAGCCGCGCGCGCCGCGCGTTGGAATGGTTCCGGGGAAATCGTGCCTGATTTGATTGGGCTCAATGGAAGGGTACGCGTGAGCGCGTCGACGGATCATTTTTACCGATTTTTCGCCGGGCGTATAAGCGTTGCAATCAAACTGAAAGTGTTGCTTCGACGCCGCAGATCTGATGCCGGATCGGATGAGCACTTTCATCCGTGATTCGCCGGACTTTTGACCGCAGGCGGACGCCGCAATACGCGACGCACCATGCCGATCAACATGCCGAGCAGGAACAGCGTCACGGCCGGCACGATCCAGTAGCCGACGAATGCATGCCAGAGGTA
The DNA here is from genome assembly GCF_046028015.1 of Paraburkholderia sp. RL17-383-BIF-A. NCBI lineage: Bacteria > Pseudomonadati > Pseudomonadota > Betaproteobacteria > Burkholderiales > Burkholderiaceae > Paraburkholderia > Paraburkholderia sp. RL17-383-BIF-A. The sequence continues at coordinate 24,164 of NZ_JARESR010000023.1, forward strand.
AGCCATCAGCGTAGCGCGGCGCACGCTGTATTCATTGCGGGCGTCCTGTTGACGCGCCGCGTTCGCGGCCAGCACCTCGCTTGGGCAGCCTGCGGCTTGCGCCTCATCGGGCTTGCCGCGGCAGCGCGCAGGGGCGCCGGCGGCGCGTTGTGCGTCGGTGAAATTCCAGCTGGTGAGCGCGCGGTCGAGGTCGACGGCGTTGTACGCCATTTCCTCGCGAATCTCGCTCACCGCCACGATCGCCACGGGCACCGCCCAGAATATGATGACGACCAGCCACCGCCTCAGCCAGCGGTTTTTATGCTTCGATACCATCCTTGCCTCCGATGGATGCTCTGCAGCACCAACGACAAGATGGCGGCCCGTCTAATGTTGTATATGGGGGTGGGCCGTCTCCGCAGCCATCATAGAAGAAAAATGGCGCGTTCGGGCGGGTGGACAGTGAAGGGCGGGGCGGGAGGCAGGCAAACAGCGCGCCGGATACGGCGTCGCTGTGTTCGAACGGAAAGCGCTCGTGCGCCGCGCTCGTCGCGCGGCGCCGATTCGCTATGTTTGACTTGCTGTGATCACTTGGACGGCGCGGACGACAGGCAACTCTTCATGAACGCCTTGCGGTCATCACCCTTCTTGTCGGTGGCTTGCGTGTTGCACGCCTTCATCTTGTCCTGCTGGCTCATCGGCGCGGCGGCGGCCGGCTTGGCGGACAGGCAGGTCTTCATGAATGCCTTGCGGTCGTCGCCCTTCTTGTCGCCGGCCTGCTTGTTACAGTCGGCCATTTTCGTTTGCTGGCTGTTCTCCGCGAACACCGGCGAAACGAGGACAGCGCCCAGCACCAGCGTAGCGATAGCGGATTGGATTTTCATGTGACACTCCATCGGTGGTGAAAACGTTTTTGGTCGTTCATGCGCGCGGGCGTCAACGGTATCCAGGACCCTCGGCACGTCCATTATGGCAAATGCTGTCTGCCAGAACGGCCAAAACAGCAATCCGGTTGACACGCGCTCACGCTGGTTTTCCCCTACGTGGCGGGGATTCGCGCCGGATTGGAGAATGAAAGGACAATGGCGGCCATGTCGAATTATGTTATGCATTCCAGATTAATTGCATAAGGCGAATACAAACGAATTAGCACGGCATCATTCGATAGAATGAATCTGGAAATTCAAACATGCTTTGTGCATTGCTGCAGGTGCAATTGAATAGTAAATCGGCATGAAATTCTGTATCCCGATATATGGGTAATATTGACCGCGATGCATGCCGCGGTTGCGTCGCTGGTCCCCTTCCCCGCACCGTCCCAAGGAGGCTCTCCATGCACTATCTGTTGATGTATGACCTGGTGTCCGACTACCTGGAACGGCGTGCCGTATACCGCGACGAGCATCTGAAGCTCGCGTGGGCCGCCGCGGGGCGCGGCGAACTGCTGCTGGGCGGCGCGTTGAGCGAGCCCACCGACACCGCTGTTCTGCTCTTTCAGAGCGACTCTCCCGCAGTCGCCGAAGCCTTTGCCCAAGCCGATCCCTATGTGCTCTCCGGTCTCGTGACGCGCTGGCGCGTGCGTGAATGGACGACGGTGGTCGGCGAGGGCGCGGCAAAGCCGGTACGTTGAAACCCAATCGAGCGGGTCGTATCGGAGAAGCGCTGAGCCGCGCAGTCAGTCGGCGGGTGGCGCGCTGCGTTCGCCGCGTCGCACAGGCCGATGTCCACGCGCTCATGTACCGCGCATAGTCTTTCCGGGCGCGGCTTCCCCACGCCTGTTCCTCACAAAGCCGCAAGCGAAATGCATCGAAATATCGAGTCGAGGAGATCGCCGATTCATTAAAGCCTATTCACGCGTGATGCCTAAATGTTGTGCGCCGCAATAGCGTCGTTTTGTGCCCGGAAGCGACAGGAGTTCTGTGACGGTAATGCGAGAAAAGACGCAGCAAAAAGGACAAGATTGTTTCTATCCGTAACACTTGTCTCACTCATATTCACGGAAACCCTGGGGATGGTATGCTTCGTGCACAAATTCTCCCATGCACGAGTGAGACCACGTTTTGTGCTTCGCAATAGGGATAAGCCGCACTAAGAAAGGGCGGGTTTGACCAGCTGACAGAACGTACAAAACATATTTGTGCAACCGCGGGCTGCACACGAATCGTGAAAGTTGAATTCGTGGCGTCCCAAAGCCGCGGCCCGGCCAGGCTGCGTGGAGAAAACCCAATGTTTTTCGATGAGCTAAGCAATGACGAATGGGCGCTGCTGGCAGCGCTTGTCTCAGACGAGCCGGCCGTCCGTTTAAACCGGCGTGGCCGGCCTCGCGCCGAACCGCGCATCGTGGCGAACGCCGTCCTGTGGATTCTCACAACCGGTGAACCCTGGTCAAAACTGCCCGGCCGTTACCCGTCGGGTCCCACTTGCCGGCGCCGCTTTGAAGAGTGGCAATTGAACGGCACGCTGCTGGAGATGGTTCGGCTGTTGTCGCAAACCGGTCGCACTTTTGCGTACGTCCCTCAACCGGCGCCGCCCGTCGCGGCCAAACCCGCCGCACCGGTAGCGGAAAGCCCCCGCACGCGCGACGAGAATCTGCGTGGCGTGTCGTGGAGAAGTCCCGAGTCGTGGCAGGCGCCCGGTATGTCGAGCAGCCTCGCCAACTGGCGTTCGGCCGATCCGATTGCCGACATGACGCGGCAGTTGTCCGGGGTTGCTAATGGAACTTCAAACGGAGTTTCAGGCGCGGTTTCAAGCGGCCTTTCAAGCGGTGTGGCGAACGGCATGACGAACGTCTCGCCAGTGTCGCGCGCACCGGCGTCGCACGGTGCAGCGCCTGCGCGGTATGTCGCGCGCGCAGAACTGCCTCGCGCGGACGAAGCGGGCGCGGTGAATGCGGCCATGCACGGTTTGAACTCCGCCATCGCGTCGGCGCGCGGCACCCCCGCGCCCGATGATCGGCGCAGTCCGCTGTCGATGAGTCTCGCGCCTCGCGGCACGGAAATCGCCGACCGCGGCTATGTGATCTATGTCTCGGCTGAGCGGGTGCCGAACGCCATGTATCGCGCATGGGCGGAAATCATGAAGGACGGCAAACGCGTCGAGCGTTCCGGCCTCGTCGGCCCGCGCTTTGAGGATGCGCAAGCGGCAGAGCACTACGCGCTGGACTGGGCGCGCCAGTGGATCGACCGTGAATGCCTCACGCTGGCAGCGGCAGCTGAATCAGCAGCATCGGCGCATGCGTCAGCGAACCCGGCGCACGCCGCGGCTCGTCCGTTGCCAGCCCTGCGCCATGTGCCGGAGCCGGTCGCGGTCAATCACGGCGCGCCTTTGCATGGACCGCTGAACGCGTTCCGTGGCCCCTTGCGCCGTTATCCCGGCGAACCGGCGGCTGTCAACGCAGCAACCGAGAGCAGTGCATCAGACCGTTTTCCGTCGTACACAGAACTCATCTCCCACGCGGGATGAGGGCGGCGGCTAGCACGGCATTTCCCCGCGGCCGGTAGGAGCAACCGCCGCAGGTTCCCGCTTCATTCGTTGTGATTCACTGGTGATGTCAGCAGGACGCCATTCCTGACGCCCTGGGTTGACGTGCGTTACTGGCGTCCGTAGGTGTCGTCGAAGCGCACGATATCGTCTTCGCCGAGATACGAACCGGACTGGACCTCGATCATTTCGAGCGGCATCTTGCCGGGGTTTTCCAGGCGGTGGGTGACGCCCAGCGGAATATAGGCCGATTCGTTTTCGGAGACGATAAAGCGCTCTTCACCGCGCGTGACGAGTGCGGTGCCGCGCACGACGATCCAATGTTCGGCGCGGTGATGATGCATTTGCAGCGAGAGCCGCGCGCCCGGTTTCACCACGATCCGTTTGACCTGGAAGCGCTCGCCGGTGTCGACGGAATCGTAGTTGCCCCACGGGCGGTGCACCTTGCGATGATTGGCCGCCTCCAGTCCGCCGTCGTTGCGAATCCGTCCCACGATCTTCTTGACGTCCTGCACGCGCGACTTGTCGGCCACCAGAATGGCGTCGGCCGTTTCAACCACCACGAGATCCTGCGTGCCCACGCAGGCAATCAGGCGTCCTTCCGAATGCGCGAAGGTCGAGGCGGCGCCTTCGAACATCACACGTCCACGCCCTACGTTCTGATCGGCGTCCTTGTCCGAGATGTCCCAGATCGCGTCCCACGAACCCACGTCGGACCAGCCCGCCTGCAACGGCACGACGATGCCCGAGGCCGCGCTCTGATCGTTGCCGAGCTGTTCCATCACCGCGTAGTCGATCGAATTCGACGGTGACGCGCTGAACGCGTCGCGTTGCAGACGGAAGAAGTCGCCGTCCGCTTTGCCGCCCGCGAAGGCCGCGTCGCAGGCTTCGTAAATGGCCGGCTGGAAATGGCGGATCGCCTTCAGCCAGGTGGACGCGCGCATGATGAAGATGCCGCTATTCCACCAGTACTCCTGCGATTCGATATAACGCTGCGCCAACTCCAGATGCGGCTTCTCGACGAAGCGATCGAGCTTGTGTGCGCCGATCTTGCCGATGGTTTCGACACCGGCTTCCTGTGCATCATTAGTCGTGCCAAGCGCCGCGCCGATACGAATGTAGCCATAGCCCGTTTCCGCGCGCGTCGGCACGATACCCATCGTGACGATATGACCAGCTGCCGCGTGCTGCACGCCGGTCGCCACTGCCGCATGAAATCCGTCGATATCCGTGACAGCGTGATCGGCGGGCATGACCACCATGATGCCGTCTTCGTCCTGCGCGGCGACGGAGAGGGCGGCCACCGTGAGCGCCGGCGCCGTGTCGCGTCCGGTGGGCTCGAGAATCAGCCGGGTTGGCTTGCCGCTCGTGCGCAGTTGCTCGGCGGTCGTGAAGCGCTGGTCTTCATTAGCCACCACGACGAGTTGCTCGGTAAGCGGATAGCCGGCTTCAAGTCCGTCGAGACGGCGCGTGGTGGATTGCAGCAGCGAATCTTCGCCGAGCAGGCCGATGAGCTGCTTTGGGTGCTGTTCGCGCGACATCGGCCACAACCGCGTGCCGGAGCCGCCTGCCAGAATCACGGGATGAACCTTGAGCTTGACGTTCAGGGACTTGACTTGCATAGACCGGGTGTCGGCGGGCGTGGCCGTAACCGGAGCTGTCATGATGGACTCCTCGAGGCTGGGTGAATGCGTCGAGTTTTATCACGAACTCAGGAATCAATAAAAGCGCGTTAAATAGAAACTATATAAAGCGCCCAATAAATTTATCCATTTCGTGAAGAAAAAATGTCCGGATAATTTTTTAAAAAGAAAAATTACCCGAAAAAAATCCCGCACCATTTTTTTATCGTCATTCATGCCGCAGAATAACGACAGAAGGCGCTGCGTAAGCTTCGTAGGAAAACGCTCAGAAAGCATGAAATTGGCTCGTATAAACGCTTGCCGGGCATCAGTCAAACACCAAATCCGGTAAGAATTGCCGAACAAAATTGAGAAAAAATGCTGGAATTTTGACCGATACAATTTGAGATATTTTGCGGTCTTGCGGCGGGAATTTTAATATCGCTTTATCTATACCTGTACAAGGGTATTCACTCATTCCGACACGCGTTTCCCAATCCGGCCGTGTAGACGGTTTTTCGAACGGGAAACAGAAGGGCAATTAGCACGGCTTCAAATAGTTTCGCGTCGCGCATGAATTTGCATGACGCGCATACCGGCGTTGTGCGTCCCGTCGCTGGACCGGATTTCAATCAACCAACGGATGGCACTTGACTGACGAACTGAGGGGCAGCGCATGCTGAGCGTTCTATCGAGAATCATCGACATCGCCATGGTCGCGCTCGGCGCCGCCATCGCGGCGGCCGTGCACAGCGGGAAAGTGGTGTGGCTGGACGATATGCAAAGCGTCTCGCTCGCGTTCGACTGTCTGCTGGTGGTGGTGTTTTTCCCCGCGCTCGGGATCTATCAGTCATGGCGCGGCAAGCCGCTGTATGACATGCTGAGCCGCGTGGCGGGCGGCTGGCTGCTGGTGGAAATCACCGGCGTGCTGATCAGCTTCAGCCTGCACCGCTCGGACAGCCTGTCGCGGCTGTGGCTCGTTTATTGGGCCGTGGCGACCATCGTGCTCCTGATCGTCACCAAGGTGATCGTCTATTCGATTCTGCGCGGACTGCGCCGCGAGGGCTTCAATCAGCGCGCGGTGGCGATTGTCGGTGGCGCGCCGTATGGGCGCTTTCTGATCCAGCAGATGCGCAGCCGTCCGGAGGCTGGGTTCAGCCCGGTCGTGGTGTTCGACGAGGACGGCACGATCAATCCGTATGAAGACCCGGATGCGGGCGAGGCGATCGAAGGCGTGCCGGTCGAGCGCGACTATCAACGCATGCTGCACCTCGTGCGCCAGCGCGCGATCCGCGAACTGTGGCTCGCGCTGCCGATCTCGAAGGAGAAAGCGATCCATCGCTTCGTGATGGACCTGCGCAACGACTTCGTGAACATCCGCTTCATTCCGGACGTGCGCAGCCTCACGCTCTTCAATCAGCCGATGGTCGATCTGCTCGGCGTGCCGGCGATCAACCTGGCCGCCTCGCCGATCACCGATCTGCGCGTGCTGCCCAAGCGCGTGTTCGACCGTCTGTTCGCGCTCGCCGCGTTGACCGCGCTCGCGCCGATCATGCTGGTGATCGCCGCCGCGGTGAAGCTGAACTCGCCCGGTCCCGTGTTCTTCCGGCAGAAGCGCAAAGGTATCGACGGCAATCAGTTCGAGATCTACAAGTTCCGCTCGATGCGCGTGCACAAGGAAGAGGTTGGCAAGATCACCCAGGCTACGCGGCGCGATCCGCGCATCACCGCGGTCGGCGCGTTCTTGCGGCGCACGAGCCTCGACGAGCTGCCGCAGTTCATCAACGTGCTGCGCGGCGAGATGTCGGTGGTCGGCCCGCGTCCGCATGCGCTCGAACACGACGACATCTACAAGGACCTGGTCAAGGGCTACATGCACCGCTACCGGATCAAGCCGGGCATTACCGGTTGGGCACAGATCAACGGCTATCGCGGCGAAACCGATCGCATCGAAAAGATGATGGGCCGCGTCAAGCTCGATCTGTACTACATGCAGCACTGGACCTTCTGGCTCGACATCAAGATCGTCGTGCTGACGCTGTGGAAGGGCTTCGTGGGCAGCAACGCATATTGACCCGCTGATTACCCGCTCATTGCACGCTTATTGAGCCTTAGCCGCGCAACGCATCGCGCGAGCGCATTCCTGAATCAACTCCATTTTCGAGGTGTAATACATGAACCTGACGATCATCGGTAGTGGCTACGTGGGCCTCGTGACGGGCGCGTGTCTGGCCGACATCGGCCACGATGTGTTCTGTCTCGACGTCGATCAGCGCAAGATCGACGTGCTCAACAACGGCGGTGTGCCGATCCATGAACCGGGTCTGCAGGAGATCATCGCGCGCAATCGCAAGGCCGGCCGTCTGAAGTTCTCGACCGACGTCGAAGCGGCCGTCGCGCACGGCGATATCCAGTTCATCGCGGTCGGCACGCCCTCCGACGAGGACGGTTCCGCCGACCTGCAATACGTGCTGGCCGCCGCGCGCAATATCGGCCGATATATGTCGGGCTTCAAGGTGATCGTCGACAAATCGACGGTGCCGGTCGGCACGGCCTCGCGCGTGCGCGAGGTGATCGCCGCCGAGCTGGCCGAACGCAATGCCGCGCATATGTTCTCGGTGGTGTCGAATCCCGAGTTCCTGAAAGAGGGCGCGGCGGTGGAAGACTTCACGCGGCCCGATCGCATCGTGCTGGGTTGCGACGAAGACGTGCCCGGCGAGAAAGCGCGCGAACTGATGAAGCGCCTCTACGCGCCGTTCAACCGCAATCGTGAACGCACGCTGTACATGGACGTGCGCTCGGCCGAATTCACCAAATACGCGGCCAACGCCATGCTGGCCACGCGTATTTCGTACATGAACGAACTCGCGAATCTGGCCGACCGCGTTGGCGCGGATATCGAGGCGGTGCGCCGCGGCATCGGTTCCGATCCGCGCATCGGTTATGACTTCCTGTATGCCGGTTGCGGCTACGGCGGTTCGTGCTTTCCGAAAGACGTGCAGGCGCTGATCCGCACGGCCGCGGACCACAAGGCGAATCTGCGCATTCTCGAAGCGGTCGAAGCGGTCAACGACACGCAGAAGAAAGTGCTCGCGCACAAGATCGTCTCGCGTCTGGGCGAAGATCTGTCGGACCGCACCTTCGGCGTATGGGGCCTCGCCTTCAAGCCGAATACCGACGACATGCGCGAAGCGCCGAGCCGTCCGCTGATCGCCGAACTGCTGCGCCGCGGCGCTCGCGTGAAGGCGTACGACCCGGTCGCGATCGACGAATCGAAGCGGGTGTTCGCGCTCGATCTGAAGGACGTGCCGCAGCAGCACGCGCGCCTCGAATTCGTGAAGGAAGAGATGGATGCGGCCGTTGGCGCCGACGCGCTGGTGATCCTCACCGAGTGGAAGGTGTTCAAGAGCCCGGACTTCGATTCGCTCAAACGGATTCTCAAGACGCCGCTGATTTTCGACGGCCGCAACCTGTACGAACCGGACGCGCTGCTCGAACTCGGCATCGAGTATCAGGCGATCGGCCGTCAGCACGCGCTGCGCAACGCACCGGCGAAGGTCGGCGCAAACGGCTTGCCGCTCGCGCGATCGGAAGCGGCGGAAACGCCGGATACGGCCGAAGCCGGCCGCTGATCCGGTTCCGACGCACGGATACGCCGTCACCACGCGCCTCATCCCGGAGCCTGCCATGTTTGCCAACGTTCTGATCGTTTGCCACGCCAACGTGTGCCGTTCGCCTGCCGCGGAAATGCTGTTCAAGGCCCGGCAACGCGCGGCGTCGCGTTCGCATTCGGCGCCGATCGCGTTTCATTCGGCGGGCCTGCGCGCGGTGAACGGTCACGGCATGGACCCTGTGATGCGGCGCCTGCTCGACGAGCAGGGCGTCGCCTCGGGCATCCACTACTCACGGCGTCTGAACCGGCAACTCGTGCGCAACGCCGATCTGGTGCTGGTCACCGAGCGCGCGCAGGTGAGCGACGTCGAAGCGCTCGATCCGGCCTCGCGCGGCAAGGTCTATCCGCTCGGCAAGTGGGAAGCGGATTCCGACGTCGCCGATCCGCATGGCGGTGCGGAAACCGCTTATAGGGAGAGTCTCGTGCTCATCGAACATCTGGTCATGGGATGGCTGAAAAAAATATGCTGATGAAAAAACTCGCTGCACACTCGTTCGCGAACGGCAAGTACACGAATTTCAAGTCGAACCTTGCCGCCACGCTTTTGCTGACGTCCTTTCTGTCGGCCTGCGCCACCGCACCTGGCAATTACCTCGACACCTCCCGTCTGAAAGACGATGGCCAGCACGACAGTCAACCCGCCGAGACCTATCCGGTCCATGTGATCGACGCCGCCGTCGTGACCGCGCAGGCGCAAGCCGCCGCCGCGAAGACGCAGGTGCTGCCGCCCTCGACGCTGAGCGACCCGTCGCAGTACGTGTACCGCCTGTCGCCGCAGGACATTCTCGGCATCACCGTGTGGGACCACCCTGAACTGACCACGCCGCAGGGCAGCACGCTGTCGGCGGGCGGCAACACCACGCAGTCGGTCGGCGGCGCCTTGCAGCAGCCGTATACGGCCGCGCTGCCGGGCCAGGCCGACCCGTACGGCCAGACCATCGCCGCCGACGGCACGATCTTCTTCCCGTTCGTCGGCCGCATCCGGGCCGCCGGCAAAACCGTCGGCGAGGTGCGCGATCAGTTGAGCGCCGGCCTCGTGCGCTATATCCGCAATCCGCAAGTCGACGTGCGCGTGCTGTCGTACCGCGGCCAGAAGGTGCAGGTGACCGGCGAAGTGAAGACGCCGGGCCCGCTCGCCATGAGCGACGTGCCCCTCACGCTGGTCGACGCGATCACCCGTTCGGGCGGCACGAATGCGGACGCCGACATTCAGCGCGTACGTCTCACGCGCAACAACAAACTCTATGTGCTCGACGCCGACCGCATGCTCGATCGCGGCGACACCACGCAGAACGTGATGCTCCAGAACGGCGACGTGATCAACGTGCCGGACCGCACCGACAGCCGCGTGTTCGTGATGGGTGAGGTGAAGACGCCGATCCAGTTGCCGATCATCAAAGGCCGCATGACGATCGCCGATGCGCTCACGCAAGGCGGCGGCATTCTCGACACGGACGCCAATCCGCGCCAGATCTTCGTGATGCGCGGCATGAAAGACCATCCGACCACGCCGGATGTCTACCGCCTCGACATGACGCAACCGGACGCCATCATGCTGTCCTCGCAGTTCCAGTTGCAGCCGCTGGATGTCGTGTACGTGGGCACCGCTGCGTCGACCACCTTCAACCGTGTGTTGCAGCAGGTGTTGCCGAGTGTGCAGACGTTGTTCTACCTGAAACAGCTGACGCGCTAATCGTCTGAGCCGTCGTCAGGCCCGCGCCGCGCCGTCCTTCAGGGACGCGGCGCGGGACCGAAGCAAATGCCGATGTAACCGATACGGGAAGCGAACTGTGAGCAACCAAATCTCTCCACACATGGCCGGTCCGATCAAGACCGAAGAAGAGGACGTCGTCCTCGGACAACTGGTCCAGGTGATCCTCGACGACATCTGGTGGCTCATCGCGATTGCCGCCGTGATCGTCGCGATCGCGGGCGCGTACTGTTTCCTCGCCAAGCCGATCTATTCCGCCGACGCGCATGTACGGGTCGAGCAGTCCGACAACACGTCGCAGGCGCTCACGCAGACGCAGACAGGTGCCGCGATCACCACCGGCTCGACCTCGCTGCCCACCGACGCGGAAATCGAAATCATCAAGAGCCGCGGCGTGGTCGGCCCGGTCGTGCAGCAACTGAAGCTGAACTTCAGCGTCACGCCGAAGACGCTGCCGCTCCTCGGCAGCATCGCCGCGCGCATGGCGACGCCGGGTCAGCCGGCGCGTCCGTGGCTGGGTCTGTCGTCGTACGCATGGGGCGGTGAAGAGGCCGACGTCGATTCGATCGACGTGGTGCCCGCGCTGGAAGGCCAGAAGCTCACCATGAAGGTGATCGACGACCAGCACTACGAACTGTATGCGGCAAACGGCGCGCTGTTGCTGCGCGGCCTCGTCGGCCAGCAGGAGCAGGGCGGCGGCGTGACCATGATGGTCAACAAACTGGTGGCGCGCCCGGGCGAGGAATTCACGGTGATGCGCGCCAACGACCTCGACGCGATCTCCGCGTTCCAGTCGGCCATCACGGTGCAGGAGCAGGGTAAGCAAACCGGCGTGATCCAGATCTCGCTGGAAGACAAGAGCCCCGAACATGCCGCGCTCGTCGCCAATGCGCTGGCCGAGTCGTATGTGCGCCAGCACGTGCTGAACAAGCAGGCCGACGCGAGCAAGATGCTCGACTTCCTGAAGAGTGAAGAGCCGCGCCTGAAGTCCGATCTCGAACGCGCCGAGGCCGCCTTGACCGCGTATCAGCGTCAGTCCGGCTCGATCAACGCGAGCGACGAGGCCAAGGTCTACCTCGAAGGCAGCGTGCAGTACGAGCAGCAGATCGCCGGCTTGCGCCTGCAGATGGCGCAGCTCACCGAGCGTTACGGGGACGATCACCCGATGCTCGTCGCCGCGCGTGCGCAGATGGCCGAATTGCAGGCGCAACGCACCAAATACGCCGACCGCTTCCGCGATCTGCCGGCCACCGAAGTGAAGGCCGTGCAATTGCAGCGCGACGCGAAGGTGGCCGAAGACATCTACGTGCTGCTCCTCAACCGCGTGCAGGAACTGTCGGTGCAGAAGGCCGGCACCGGCGGCAACGTGCATATCGTCGACGTCGCGCTGCGTCCGGGCGTGCCGGTCAAGCCGAAAAAGGCGCTGATCCTGTCGGCGGCGGTGATTCTCGGGCTGATCGCGGGTACGGGTTTCGTGTTCCTGCGCCGCAATATGTTCAAGGGCATCGACGACCCGGATCACATCGAGCGCGCATTCCATCTGCCGGTGTTCGGCCTCGTGCCGCAGAGCGCCGAACAGGCCGTGCTCGAGACCAGCTTCCAGCGCGGCGGCGAACGCCTGCGCTCGGTGCTCGCGAATGCGCGGCCCAAGGACGTCACGGTGGAAAGCCTGCGCAGCCTGCGCACCTCCATGCAGTTCACCATGATGGATGCGAAGAACCGCATCGTCATGCTGACGGGTCCGATGGCCGGGGTCGGCAAGAGCTTCCTGACGGTCAACCTCGCCGTGCTGCTCGCGAATTCGGGCAAGCGCGTGCTGATGATCGATGGCGACATGCGCCGCGGCGTGCTCGAGCGCTATCTGGGCGGCGTGCCGGATAACGGTCTGTCCGAATTGCTGAGCGGGCAGATCTCGCTGGAAGAAGCGATCCGCAGCTCGAACGTGGACGGCCTGAGCTTCATCTCGTGCGGCCGCCGTCCGCCCAATCCGTCGGAACTGCTGATGTCGCCGCGCCTGCCGCAATACCTCGACGGTCTCGCCAAACGCTACGACGTGATCATGATCGACACGCCGCCGGTGCTGGCCGTGACCGATGCGTCGATTATCGGCGCGTATGCCGGTTCGACCTTCTTCGTGATGCGCTCGGGCGTACACAGCGAAGGCGAGATCGCGGACGCGTTGAAGCGTCTGCGCGCGGCCGGCGTGCACGTGCAGGGCGGCATTTTCAACGGCATGCCGGCCCGCTCGCGCGGCGGCTACGACCGGGGCTACGCGGCGGTTCAGGAATACCTGAGCACTTGAGCCGGATGCGTTTAGGGATGCAACTCGAACCTCGCCCAACGACGTTAAAAAAGGACATCACGATGAAAGTGACGGTACTGGTTCCGACTTATCGACGCCCGGCCGATCTGGCGCGCTGCCTCGCCGCGCTGCAACGGCAGTCGCGTCTGCCGGACGAAGTAGTGGTGGTGGCGCGCGCCGACGACGAAGCGACCCACGCCTGCCTGCGCGATCCGGCCGTGCCGGGCGCGTTGCCGCTCTCGGTGGCGCTGGTCGAGGTGCCCGGCCAGGTCGCGGCGCTGAATCGCGGGCTGGACGCGGCCAAAGGCGACGTGATCGCGATCACCGACGACGACGCCGCGCCGCACGCCGACTGGGTCGAACGCATTGCGGCCGCGTTCGCGAGCGATGCGCGCCTCGGCGCACTCGGCGGGCGCGACTGGGTGCACGAGAAAGGTCGCGTGCTCGACGGCGAGCGGCCGCTGGTGGGCAAGGTCACGGCGCACGGCAAGATTATCGGCAATCATCATCTCGGCGTGGGCGGTGCGCGCGAAGTCGACATTCTGAAGGGCGCGAACATGAGCTACCGCCGCGAGGCGGTGCGCACCATCCGCTTCGACGCGCGCCTGCGCGGCGCGGGCGCACAGGTTCACAACGACATGGCGTTCAGCCTGGCAGTGAGGAACGCCGGCTGGAAGCTGATGTACGACCCGCGCGTGGCGGTCGATCACTTTCCCGCCGAGCGTTTCGACGACGACCGGCGCGACGCGCAAACCATGGCGGCCTTGCGCAACGCCGCGTTCAACTTCCATCTGATCCTGCGCGACCAGTTGCCGCCGCTGCACCGCGAGACCGCGTGGTGGTGGTGGACGCTGGTCGGCACGCGAGTTTATCCAGGGCTCACGCACGCGGCGCTCGCGCTGCTCTCGAAGCAGGCGGGCCTGAAGCTCACGCGCTGGCGAGCCGTGCGCACCGGCGCGCACGAAGCGCGCCGCGCGCTGTCCCGCGCCGCGTGAGCACGACACCGCGCCGCACGTCCCGCACGTTCGCGCATCGGCGCACGGCCCGCATCAGGGCCGCCGATGCCCCTTTCCACCGGCAGAGCGGAGTGTCTGCATGAGTACGAAAGTTCACGTTCATCTGTTTTACGGCGCCGACCCGCGCTTTTATCGACAGGGCGACGACATTGGTTGTCTGTACGGCTATCACCACGCGGAATCCGACGCGTTCAAGCTCACCTATTCGCAGGACGCCCGCGAAGGCAAACCGGTGCGCCTGTTGCGCCGTGCGCTGAAGGCGGCGCTCGGCTTCGACTTCATTCATACGTGGCGCAACCGCGCCGAGATGCTGCGCTCGGACGTGATCTGGACGCACACCGAACAGGAATGGCTCTCCGCGGCGCTCATGCTGCTGCTGAGCGGCCGCAAGGCCGGCGCCGATCACGGCCCCTTGCTGCTCGCGCAAAGCGTGTGGCTGCTCGATAAATGGCCTTCTTACGGCATGCTGCGCAGTTGGCTGTATCGCAAGCTGATGGCGCGCGCCGACCAGCTCACCACGCTCGCGAGCGAAAACGCCGGGCTGTGCCAGCGTTACTTCGATCGCGACGCCAAGGCGTTGCTGTACGGTCTGAATACGCGCGATTTCCCGGTCAAGACGCCCACCGAATGGACGCCGCACACGCCGATCCGCATCGCCGCCATCGGCAACGACCGTGACCGCGATTGGGAAACGCTCATCAAGGCATTCGGCAACGACGCGCGCTACACGGTGAAGCTCGCGACGCGGCGGCGCATTCCCGCTTCGCTGCGGGCGCCCAACGTCGAGATCGCGCTGTTCTCCGGCATCAGGAAACAACACGAACTGTACGACTGGGCCGATGTGATCGTCGTGCCGCTGCGGCCGAATTCGCACGCCTCCGGCATCACCGTCATGCTCGAAGCCGCCGCGGTCGGCAAGCCGATGGTGGTCACGAATGTCGGCGCGTTGCAGGATTATTTTCCGGCCGGCGAGGCGTCTTATATCCCGCCGTTCAACCCGCAGGCGTTGCGCGAGGCCGTGGACCAGCTCGCCGCCGAGCCCATGCACGCATTGCGCCAGGCGCAGGCGGCCGCGGCCGGCCTGCTCGCCCGCGATCTGACCACGCAGCACTACGCCATGCAGCATGTGCGGATCACGCAGGAGATGCTGCGCTCGCGCGCCGCGACACGCGCGCGCTCGGCGGCCGGCATGACGACGGTGGCTGCGGGTGTGTCCGAGTCCGAGCGGTCGGCGCGCCAGTCGCGCGGGGGTCTCTGAACGATGTCGACGATTGCGCGAAGCGCCGCAAGCGCGAACGGCACGGGGCGGGCCAAGTCCCGCGCCCGCAAGGAATGGCTGCCGGAGGCTTTGCTGTGGTTCGTCACGACGCTGTTGATCGGCGCGCATCAGGGCACGGTGCTCACGCTCGCGTTTCCGGTGCTCGCGATCCTGACCGGCCTGTGGCTCTACTTCAAGAGCCCGGCGCGCTATATCGGCTTCATGTGGTGGCTGTGGTTCCTGAGTCCGGAGGTGCGGCGTCTGGCCGACTGGTCCAAGGGATCGTTCACACCGACCAGCCTGATTCAGGTCGCACCGCTCGCGGTGACGATGATCAGCGCGCTGTCGCTGCTGCGCTACTACAAGCTGCTCGCGCAACGGCGCGGCCTGCCGGTGCTGCTGGTCCTGCTCGGGCTGATCTATGCGTTCCTCGTGGGCGTGATGTCGAGCGGGCCGCTCGCGGCCACCTACGACCTCGCGAACTGGCTCTATCCGATCCTGATCGGCTTTCACATCATGGCGAACACGCGCCAGTATCCGCAGTACCGCGACACCATCGTCAACACGTTCATCTGGGGCATGCTGGTGATGGGCGGCTACGGCCTCGTGCAGTTCTTCATCATGCCGCAGTGGGACGCGCTGTGGATGCTCGGCTCGCAGATGAACTCGCAAGGCGATCCGGTGCCGATGGGCGTGCGCGTGTTCAGCACGATGAATTCGTCGGGACCGTTCGCGTTCGCGATGATGGGCGCGATGGTCTTCGTGATGGCGGCCACGCACCGGGTGCGCTGGGTTGCCGCGGCGCTGGGCTTTTTCTCGTTCGCGCTGAGCCTCGTGCGCTCGACGTGGGGCGGGTGGGTCATCGCGTTGCTGATCCAGCTCGTCAAGTCGAACAACAAGGTGCGCGTGCGTATCGTGGCCAGCGCGGTGTTGCTGGCGGGGCTATGCGTGCCGCTGCTGGCGGTCGGCCCGGTGGCCGAGCGGATGCAGGCGCGCCTGACCACCATCGTCAACCTGAACGACGACCAGAGCTACGCCGCGCGTAACGAGTTCTACGCGACCTTCGCCAAAACGGCCTTTACCGATGTATCCGGCGAAGGCATGGGCGCCACCGGCACCTCCACCAAGCTCTCGAACGACGGCGGCCAGCTCGGCCAGTACGGCAACTTCGACAGCGGCGTGATGAACATTCCGTTCGTGCTCGGCTGGCCCGGCACGCTGCTCTACATGTCCGGGATCATCTGGCTGGTGACGCGCGCGGTGCTCGCGTCGTTCAAGCTGCGCAACGACAAATTCGTGTCCGCCTGCATGAGCCTGAGTCTTGCCACCTTTGCGATGCTGGTGTTCACCAATTCGCTGGTCGGCACCGGCGGTCTGCTGCTTTTCATGGGTGTTTTCTCGATTCTTTCCGCGGTGCATTACGAAAAAATCGACCGCGCCAATGCGTCATACCGCACGCTATCTATCCACGGAGGCACTGATTGAGAGTCGCCATTGTCACGCACGTTGTGCGCCATAACGACGGCCAGGGCCGCGTCAACCACGAGATCGCCCGCGCGGCGCTCGACGAGAACATCGGCGTCACGCTGGTCGCCTCGCACGTCGCGCCGGATCTGCTCGCGCATCCGAACGTCCGCTGGGTGCCGGTAAAAATCGGCCGCTGGTGGCCGACCAATCTGCTGCGCCAGCAGGTGTTCGCATTCAAGAGCGCGATGTGGCTGCGCGCGCATCGCCGCGAGTACGACGTGCTGCACGTGAACGGCTTCATTACGTGGATGCCCGCCGACGTCAACACCTCGCACTTCGTGCATAGCGGCTGGTTCGGCAGCAAGTACTACCCGTTCGGGCTCACCAAGGGCGTGTGGTCCGCGTATCAGTCGGTCTATACGCGCTGCAATGCGCTGCTGGAGCGCTGGGCTTACCGGCGCTCGAAGGTCATCACCGCAGTGTCGCAAAAGGTCGCCGATGAGATCCGCGCGATCGGCCTTACGCCCGACAACCGTGTCGACGTGATCTACAACGGCGTCGATACGCAAGGCTTTGCCGCGGCCTCCGGCGACCGCGAGAAATTCGGTTTGCCGAAGGACGCGTTCCTGCTGCTGTTCGTCGGCGACCTGCGCACGCCGCGCAAGAACCTTGGCACCGTACTCGCCGCGCTCAAGTTTTTGCCCGAGCACGTGCAGATCGCGGTGGCCGGCTTCCTGCCGGGCAGTCCGTATCCGGAAGAGGCGAAGGCGCTCGGCATCGCGCATCGCGTGCATTTTCTCGGTCTCGTGAAAGAAATGCCGGTGCTGATGCATTCGGTCGACGCCTTCGTGTTCCCGTCGCGCTATGAGGCGATGAGCCTGTCGCTGCTCGAAGCGATGGCGGCGGGCTTGCCCGTGGTCACAGCGCGCACGGCAGGCGGCGCTGAAATCATCACGCCGGAATGCGGCATCGTGCTCGACGATCCGGACGATCCCAAGGCGCTGGCCCACGCGGTCGCACGCCTCGCCGAGAACCACGCGGCGCGCCGTGCGATGGGCGTGGCCGCCAACGAACTCGCAACCGGCTTCGGCTGGGCGCGCATGGCCGCGCAATACATCGCGCTGTATCGCCAGTTGGCGGGGCAGCAGAAGGATCGCCGGCGCAGCGAAGCGGAAGCAGCGGCGGTCGCCAAGACCGACGCGCTGACGCTGAACACGCTGGCCGGCCAGAAGAGCGCGGAATGACGTGGCGGGTTCGCATCGACCCGCCGGCGGTTTCATCGCTTAACCATCACAACTCTCAAAACGCACAGGGGTCACAACCATGACGACGAGCTCTATCAAATCGCTGCAGATCGGGATGCATTGGTTCCCCGAGCGCGCGGGCGGCCTCGACCGCATGTACTACTCGCTGGTCGGCGCGCTGCCGGGCGCGGGCGTCGCGGTGCGCGGCGTGGTGGCCGGCTCGCCGAAGGTAGCCGCCGACACCGGTGGCGCGATCAACGGCTTCGGCTCCGCCGCGCAATCGCTGCCGTTGCGGCTGATGGCCGCGCGCCGCGCGCTGCGCCAGGAACTCAGCACGTCACGCCCGGACGTGATTTCGTCGCACTTTGCGCTCTACACGTTTCCGGGCCTCGACGTGACGCGCGGCATTCCGCAGGTCTCGCATTTTCAGGGGCCGTGGGCCGACGAGAGTCACGTGGAAGGCGCCGATTCGCTTGGCCAGCGCGCCAAGCGCTATCTGGAGCAATCGGTCTATGCGCGCTCGTCGCGGCTGATCGTGTTGTCCGAAGCGTTCGGCAAGATTCTGACGTCGCGCTATCGCATCGCGCCGGACCGCGTGCGCGTCGTGCCCGGTTGCGTCGATGTCGAGCAGTTCAATCTGCCGATATCTCCGGCCGAGGCGCGACTCAAACTGCAATTGCCGCAAGACCGGCCGATCGTGCTGGCGGTGCGGCGTCTGGTGCGCCGCATGGGCCTCGAAGATCTGATCGATGCGATCAAGCTGCTCAAGCGCAGTGCGCCGGACGTGCTGCTGCTGATCGCGGGCAAGGGGCGGCTCGAGGGCGAACTGCAGGCGCGCATCAATGAAGCGGGTCTGGAAGATAACGTCAAGCTGCTGGGTTTCGTGCCCGATCAGCATCTGGCGGCGCTCTATCGCGCGGCGAATATCAGTGTCGTGCCGACCGTCGCGCTGGAAGGGTTCGGCCTGATCACGGTCGAATCGCTGGCCTCGGGCACGCCGGTGCTGGTCACGCCGGTGGGCGGCTTGCCGGAAGCGGTGGCGGGTTTGTCGCCGGATCTGGTGCTGCCGCAGACGGGTGCGAAGGCGATCGCGGACGGACTGGCGGGCGCGCTCAACGGTACGCTGAAATTGCCGGATGCCCAGGCATGCCGCCGTTATGCGCGCGAGAACTTCGATAACGCGGTGATCGCGAAACGGGTGGCCTCCGTGTATAGCGAGGCGATTGCGGCGGGCGGGGTGCACTGAATCAAGCCTGCGGCGCGGTGAAATGAAAAAGACGCGGGGCGTTGATCAGTGCGATCAGGCGCCGCGTCTCTTCTTGCAAGAGCGCATTCTTAGCGAACGCGGAACTCGGTTTTTGGCATCACATCCGGCATGGAGGAACTTGCGGCGTTGTAACTAATGCGCAAGGGGCGGAAGGGGGTTTTTTAGATCGGCCGACCGTATCCATCCGGTAATAACGGGATCGCGGGTCGACGAAACCAGGTTGGGGTTCGCAAACCGGACATGGGCAAAGTCGCCGCGCTTCGAAATTATCAGCGCAATATCTCCCCTCAGCAAAAATCTTTTCTCTATTTCTGCGCCAGGCTGGCGATAGAAAAAAGTCTTCCGGTTCGCAATTCCAATCCCAACGACCTCGATCTTTTTCTCGACGGTGAAACGCGTCGCAGCGGGATCGTCGGGAGACCTTCCAAAATCTGCTCCGATCCCATTGCAGGCGCCTTGAGGCTTTTCTGTTCTAATAACCCATTTTTCTGAGCTAACAAATAAATCTCCTGATACGTCAAACAGTTTATCCCTGTCCGTGTAGGCAAAAGATGCCTGGTGAAGGTTTGGGCTATATGTTTCGATTCTTATTTGGGCGGGGGATCTATTATCGATATTTTTAAGCTGGTTGACTCCTGAAAACATGAATAGACAGGAAAACCTTTCGTCTTTGGAGTAATAGTATCCGTAGACATTGTCTCCAGCGCGAATTGCCACAAAAAAAGGGTTGTCGAAAATCAATGCCTCTGCGGAGCTGGCGGCATTGCAAGTAAGTGCAGCCAACGTCATCAGGCACAGGCGCCCCCATTTACTTATATTTATCATAGTTTCTCTTCAGATTCCATTCTCTGCGGGCTCGCCCATGCTGTAGCCTCCTGATTTGGGCCACGACAAATCAGGCACCTTCGGGAACGGATTCCTCTGTTTTTGCCAAACCCCATTGGCTCTTTTGTTGACAGGCAATGATGCTCTAAAAAAATAATGGCGTTCGAAGCGGATCTTTGGCAACCCATTGTCACAGAATCCGAATCCCGAGGATTCGGTCTCGGCTACAGCCTTAACAGCAGCGACTTCGCAATTTATTCTCCGCGAAATCTCGGCGTACTTCGCATCGGAAATATCCAGACTCTTTGGGAAATTCAACCGGGATGCAAGTAGATTTATCGCGATGGTTCGCGGCTTGCCTGTATCGACTACGCGGTAATGATGCTCAATCGTGATTGTGGTTTTTGATTTGCCGGTGGCGGGATCGTTTTGCGTTTCATTCCTTTTCGCCGGAAAGTCCTTTTTTACCTTGCCCTGCTCGGTGACCTTTCGAGCGGAGCCGATGTAAGGGCCAAACTCATTAATCAGCCTATCCATCGTCATGATTTCGCCGTCTTTCATGACGGGAATGGTCACGTCCTGCTCGAATGTATTCTGCGGCGTAATCTGCGTCACACCGTCAAGATGATATTCGGGACTGTTGATCACATAGGCATTCACGTCCTTTGCTGGCGTACCGTTGCCTTCCATACATATTGTCCATGGCGGTTCCTGACCAGTACATCAAGCGGCTGGCCGCGCGCGGCGTTCTGGATCGTTATGGCGTACCCGTCTTTGTCTGTCACAGCGTCAGTACTGTTGTTCGCCGTTGCCTCTAGTGCTGGCGGTTCTGACTCGGGCCGGGGGGCCGTGTCGGAGCCCGTCACCCAAATCGAAGCCGGCGCCGCGCCAGTCCCGGCTGCAACGCGCACAGCGAGCCGCTCGATAGGGTGATTCAGTGCATCGCGGAAAACGATAGTCACTTCAACAAACGGATCAGGCGGCGCTTTTGGGCGCGTCGAGGCATGCCCATTCTGATGCGGTTTATTCAAGGACTTCCTCCAGCGTGTTTAACGTTATCGCCCGATAGCTGCCCTTTGCCCCCGCGGCCCAATTCGATGCGGTCAAAACCCGCTCGACAACGAAACGATTTTCCACACCGATCTCGTAGTTGACCTTTGTGGGCGTGGGCGCGTGGGCGGCTGCCGTAGCGCCTTCCTTCAACATTCCCCGCTGCCTGCAATCAGCCGTCTGACAGGTAGATGCGATCAAGCTGACTCTCCCGCCATTGAACCCACACAATGAAATACGGCAGCCGTAATGGTGTGGGCGGTCATGGGCCGCGGTTGGGGACTAGCCAAGGAGAGGTGCACGCCAGGCGGGAGCGGAGCGAACGGTTGACGGGACCGCCTGAGCGCGACCCCCGATTTGACCGCATGGCGAGAGTTTCAGGTATCGGACCGTTCCGGTTCTGCTGTCAGATCATTACGACAGGCTGTTGGATTGCGCGAGCGCATCGACGGTGCGGGCTCCCTCGTCCTGAGTTGGGCGCCTTCGCGCGTAGGCGTGCGCAAGCTGACTGATCGTCAGGCCGCGATACGGGCGCCATGCAGTGACGGCACGCAGATTTCGGTGAGCTGGGGCATGTATAGATTCATGGCGAAGGACGGCCACGAATGCGGGGTCGACTGGCACTTCACGACGGACCCTGGCGGCACCGGTTGTGCCTCCGGTTGCGAAACATCATCGTGCTTTGCGTCGAACTGTTGCCGATCTAACGGAGGTCTATCGGGCGCGGTGAAAGGCGGTCGAATTCCTTGAATCGCCGCTCCATAAGGGGCGACGCCTGTTCGCGTGTTCTCGCAACGAGGCATGGCATGAGAAAAGACACCAGCCGGTGACGATGCGCGACCGCCGGCACGGCGGCGCCTCGTCACCGCGAATCAGAACGTCTCGTGATGCTGGTTACGTCCGAGATCCGCATGAACCATCATGTGGCACAGCTGTTCCAGCGTGGTTTCCGGCTTCCAGCCGAGTTTTTCGTGAGCCTTGTCGGCACAGCCGATCAGCAGGTCCACTTCGGCGGGGCGATAGAACTTCGGATTGACGCGCACCAGGGTCTTGCCGGTGGCGACATCGATACCGGTTTCGCGTTCTTCCTTGCCCGACCATTCAAGCTGGTAGCCCGCGGCAGCGAACGCCATGCGCACGAAATCGCGGACCGTTTCGGTGCGGCCGGTGGCGAGCACGAAGGTGTCCGGTTCATCGGCTTGCAGCATGCGCCACATGCCTTCCACGTATTCGAGCGCGAAGCCCCAGTCGCGTCGTGCGCTCATGTTGCCGAGTTCGAGCACGTCCTGCTTGCCGAGCTTGATCTTGGCGACGGTGTCGGTGATCTTGCGGGTGACGAATTCGCGGCCACGCAGCGGCGATTCGTGATTGAACAGAATCCCGCTGCTCGCGAAAAGACCGTACGACTCGCGATAGTTGATCGTCGACCAGTGCGCGAACAGCTTGGCCACGCCATAAGGGCTGCGCGGATAGAAGGGCGTGTCCTCGCGTTGCGGGACGGCCTGCACGAGGCCGAACATTTCCGACGTCGACGCCTGGTAGTAGCGGGTCTTCGGGTTGAGAATGCGGATGCCTTCGAGCAGATTCAGTGCGCCGATGCCGGTCACTTCAGCGGTCGTCACCGGCTGGTCGAACGAAACGCCCACGAAGCTCTGCGCGGCGAGGTTGTATAACTCGTCGGCCTGCGCGCCTTCGAGCAGACGCAGCGTCGAACCGAGATCGGTGAGGTCGTGTTCGACGAGGCGCAGATTCGGATGATCGAGCACGCCAAGCTCACGCATGCGCCAGAAGTTGACGGAACTCGTGCGCCGGTAGGTGCCGGTCACGTGGTAGCCCTTGTCGAGCAGCAGTTTGGTCAGATAGGCGCCGTCCTGTCCGGATACGCCGGTGATGATCGCTTTGCGTGGTTGGCTCATAGCTTGCCTTCGGAATTGTTAAAAGAAAAAGAAAAAGCAGTCGCGCCGGTTAAGGCGCATTTCATCGGCACTCGGAAAGCACATCTCAGAAGCACGTTTTCGCCCGCGGCAAAGATGCCGAAGAGGCGAAACGCACTTGAAAAAGCGCTTCACGGCGTGCCGTCCAGCAGCCGCCGCACCAACGGTTCGACGACCTGAAAATCCTGTTCGGCCTTCAGCCGGTACAACCCCGGCCTGGGATGCGCGCCGTCGGACATCAACGTCTTCCAGTCCGGCAAACTGCTGATGTAGGCGAACTGATCGACGAGCGGCACCTGCTGCTCGGTGGCCACCCGGCGCGTCATCGCGACCATCGTGGCGAGCCGCGCGTTGAGCCGGTTGTCCGGCATCGGGTTCGCGGTCTGCAGAACCGGCTGTTTGCCGAGCGCGCGAGCGGTCGTTACGAGCGCCGTCTCGGCCGTGTAGAACTGCTCGGGCGTCTGGTTCTGCATGACTTCGTTGATGCCGTAGTTGATCAGCACGATCTGCGCGGGCGAAGCGGCGAGCCGCTCCTGCCACGGCAGACCGGCCGTCGGCCCGGCCCGGCGATTGCCCGTGCCGTCGCGCAGTTGCATCGCCATCGTGTTGCCCACGCCGTAGTTCGTGACGCGCACCTGGCCGCCGTGATGCGCCTGCAATTCGTCCTGTAGATACGTCACCGCGTTTTGCGCCTGCGGGCCGCAATGGCCGTCGCTGCAGGTAATGCCGAGCGTGGTCGAATCGCCGTAGGCCTCGATCAGCACTTGCGTTCGCGGGCCCGGCGTCGTGGCGAGCGCGGCCGATCCGAGCATCGTCGCGCTCGCCCATACGCTTGCAACGAGCCATGCGCGGCGCTTCATGCGCGGCTTTGCGGCGCTTGCGGCGCCGTGCTGACGCCGCCGCCCGGCGCGGCTTGCGTATGCGGTTGGGGATGCGTTTGCGTCGATGTCTGCGCTTTTAGCGGGGCATGCGCGTTGCCCGCCGAGCCGAAAATCAGGCGCTTCTCGAATGCGAACCAGGTGAAGGTGGCGTAGACGAGCGTGATCGCTAGCGCGAGCGCGGCGGTCACATAGCGGTTCAGATGCAGCGGCCACAGCGCGTACAGCACGCTCAGGTGAATCAGATAGATCGTGTAGCTGATGGTGCCGATATAGACGAGCACGGGATTGCACAGCAGCCGTTTGACGATGCCCTTGCTTTGCAGGGCGATGACCACGACGGAAGTACAAAGCACCAACGAAACGCTATAGAGCCCTGCATTCGAGAGCGGCGTGTTAGCCGCGCGAAAACGCGGAAAGTGCAGGTGCAGCCACGCCAGCACCGCGAGCGCCGCGATCATTCCCAGCACTGCGAGCCCCTTGAACGGCTCGAGCGCATTGCGGTCACGCCGTACGGCGACCGCCAGCAACGCGCCGGCCGCGAGCAGATCCATCCGGAACGGCGTGAGGTAGTAGATCGGCCAGAACGAATCGAACCAGGGCGTGGCCACCGCGCGCAGCACGGGCACGAGCAGGATCAACGCGGCCGCCACGTAGCCGAGCACGCGCTCGGGCACAAGCAGGATCACGAATGGCCAGAAAATATAGAACTGCTCTTCGACAGCGAGCGACCACAGCACATTCAGGCTGTCGTGACCGCTCTGGTTGAGCGCGTCGCCGATATTGGTCGCGAAGAATGCGTACCACTGCCAGTGCTGCGCCCAGCCGAAGCCGAACAGAATCGACGACACCACCATCAGCAGCACGTAGGGCGGCAGGATGCGGCGCGCCCGGCGCGCGTAGAAATAGCCGAAATACGACTGCCCACGCGCCTTGCGTTCGAGCAGGATGCCGGTAATCAGAAACCCGCTCAGAACAAAGAACAGATCGACACCCATCCACAGCGGCGCCTTCAACGCGTGCTGCGCGAACACGGCGAGCACGGCGATGGCGCGCAAGCCGTCGAGCTGCACGATGCGGCGGGAGTGGGAGGGCGCTAAGGGCAGTGCGCTGGCAGTCATGAACCGTCCATGGTGTGAAGCAGATGGGCCGGGCGAAGGATCGCGCGAGGGTTGCGGAGAACAGGCGCGCTC
Organism: Paraburkholderia sp. RL17-383-BIF-A; assembly: GCF_046028015.1. Classification (NCBI taxonomy): domain Bacteria; kingdom Pseudomonadati; phylum Pseudomonadota; class Betaproteobacteria; order Burkholderiales; family Burkholderiaceae; genus Paraburkholderia; species Paraburkholderia sp. RL17-383-BIF-A. The sequence goes on from NZ_JARESR010000023.1 coordinate 49,063, forward strand.
GCTTCGCGTCGCAACGGAAGTGCAATTGATTCTAGGGAAAAGAAAATCGTGAAAAAACGGGAATGAATTGGATAAATGAATCAGATTGCAACAGGGTGTTTCGTTGTCCATTCGCAATGGATTTTTATGCTTGTATCGAATGGATGAGCAGCCGTGTAATAAATGCGGATCGCCGCGCGGAAGATCGGTAAGGATGCCGCAAAGGCGCGTACGGCGATATGCGCCGCAGTCGATCTGTTTTTAATCGATTTTTAAATTGAATTCTTTCACAACGCTTAAAGCGCAGAATATTTTTGAATTATTTTCGATTTTCGTCGCGGTGTTTTTTCCGCGTAATGTGAGCCGTGCGGATTGGGCGGCCAAGGACGGCGCGTGGGCTTCGCGCTTTGCCTCTTTGCCGGCGCATCAGGCACGCGGCAACTGTTCTTGTCGATGCCCTGCCTGAGTCCTGTCCGCGCACGAATCTGTCTCATGTCCTTGCATGGCTTCTGGCGACTTGCATCACGAGATCGACCGCGATTCGTACCGTCATTTCACTGGGTTGTGCACCCGCGATCCGCGCGCGAGCCAAGTTGCGGCGCGCGCGGCGCAGCGTTGATTGGAGGAAATACCTTGCCCCGTTTCACGTTCAAAAGCTGGCTCGCCGTGTTCGCATGCGCCGCTGGACTGACTGCGCAATCGGTCAGTTTCGCGGTTCATGCGGAAACCGCGTTGAACGCGAAGACGTCATGGATTGGCAACACATTTGGTTTCGGCGATGGCACCTGGGCGCAGATCAACATCACCGCCATCGCGGTGACGCCGGACGGCAAGGTCTATACGAACGCGCCCTGGGACGAAAGCGGCGCTGAGGCGAGCGTCTATCAGAACGGCAAGATGCTCGGCTTCGCAGGGGGCACGCATGGCTGGGGCAACAGCGGCGGCAGCGCGGTTGCGGTGAATCGCAAATATGCGTTCGTCGCGATCGCGGTCGGCAACGAGAAGGGCCGGCTGGTCGAGCAGGGCGTGTGGCCGGAGAAGGGCAAGCAATGGTTCGGCATTTCGCGCCGGCAGATCGCCGATCCGAAACGCGCCGCCCCGTTCCAGCCCGCAGCGAAAAGCGCCGACCCGCATGCGCAACTGGCGGCGGGTTTCCTGATGATGAACGAAGTGCCGACCGACACGAGCGCCGAAATCGGCGGCCTCGCGGCGAGCGACACCACGCTGTACGCGGCCAACACGGCGCGCGATCGTATCGAGGTGTACGACGCGGAATCGATGCAGCAGAAAACCACCTGGAGCGTGCACGAGCCGGGCCGACTCGCGCTGGCGCCGGACGGCACGCTGTGGCTCTTGAGCGGCACGCGCAACGACGCTGCACCGCACGTCGAGCACTACACGGCGGCGGGCAAACGCATCGACGAAAATTTCACGCTGCCTGCCGGCACGATTGCGGTGGATATCGCGGTCGATGCGCAAGGCCGCATCCTGATCGCGGACAACGGTCCGCGTCAACAGGTGCTGTATTTCAGCAGGAATAACGGCCGCTACGCGGAGTCGGGCTCGCTCGGCGAGCGCGGCGGCATTTTTAGCGGCGTCGCCGGCAAGCCGGGCCCGCAGCGTTTCAACGGACTGACCGGCGTGGGCGTGGATGCGCGCGGCAACGTGTATGTGTCGACCAACGGCATTGGTCCGCGCTATGCCCCGATCGGCGCGGGACTCGGCGCCACGCTCGAAAGCTATGCGCCGGACGGAAAGCAGAACTGGCAGGTGCAGGGGCTGCTGTTCGTCGACGGCGCATGGATCGATCCGTCGCGTCCGGACAGCGTCTATACCGGCAACAAACGCTTCGAACTCGATCTGTCGAAGCCGGCCGGACAGGACTGGAAATACGCGGGTTTTCTATCGAACCGCTTCAAGTATCCGGACGACCCGGTGTTTCACACCGATCAGTACCCGGGCCTGCCGATCGCCCGCAAATTGAAGGGCCGCACGTTTCTGTATCTCACGGACATGTATGCCGACCATCTGAAGATCTATCGCTTCGATCCGCAGCATGACGGCGAGACGGCGATTCCCTCGGGCTTCATCGCGGGACGTGAGCGCGCCGTGGCCAAGGTGCCGAATGCGCCGCCCGGCGGCGACTGGATCTGGCGCGATGCGAATGGCGACGGCAAGTTCAACACCGACGAATTCACGCTCAATACGTCCGGCACGAAGCTCGCGGGCGGCTGGGGCTGGTGGGTCGATACCGCCGGCGACATCTGGCGCACGCGCGATACCAAGGGCATTTATCGCTTCCGTTTCGGCGGGCTGGATGCGAAGGGCAATCCGGTCTACGCGTACTCGAACATGACGCAGTACCCGGTGCCGCAACCGTTCACTGAACTGCACCGCGCGATCTACGACCCGGACACCGACGCCATGTATGTGACGGGCTACACGGCCGACACGCCGGTCGATCGCGGCTTCTGGAAAGAAGTGGGCCGCGTGCTGGTGCGCTACGACAAATGGTCGAGCGGCAATCCGGTGCAGCGCTATGCAGTCACGCTGCCGTGGCAGACGCAGAGCAAACCCATCGCCACCATCATCGGCCTGACGGTCGAGGGGCAATACATCTTCGGCGTCGAGCCGGTCGGCGCGGTGCACGTGTGGGACAAGGACAGCGGCAAGGAGATCGGCGTGATCCGGCCGGGCCCGGAAGTGGGCCGCGCGTCGGGCTGGGTCGATGTGCCGAACGGCATCAGCGCTTCCAGGCGCGCCAATGGCGAATACCTCGTGTTCGTCGAGGAAGACGCGCGCGGCAAAGTGATGATGTACCGCTGGAAACCTTGATGAGCGAGGCGTGAACGCTTCATTCGCATAGCGAGGCAACACACAGGAAAGACCCAGGAAAGACCCAGGAAAGACCCAGGCAGCACGCAGGCAAACGTAGTCAACCCCAAGGCATCCGATGGACAAAGGCATTCTCAAGAACGTAGCGATCAATTTCTTCGGATTGGTGCTGCCGACTTTCGTCTCGCTCGTGACCGTGCCGTCGTATATCAAGCTGCTCGGTGTCGAGCGCTACGGCGTGATCAGTCTCGTGTGGACGCTGATCGGCTACTTCGGGATTCTCGATCTCGGCATGAGCATGGCCGCGCAGAATCACATCTCGAAGGCACGCGCATCCGGCGACAAGGAAGAGAGCGCACGCGTGTTCTGGAGCGCGACATGGCTCAATCTCGCGACCGGCGTGATAGGTGGATTGATCATCTACTTCGGCGCGTTTCTCTACACCGCGTATTTCACCAAGGTCTCGCCCGAGTTGCAGCACGAGGTGTATATGGCGCTGCCGTGGCTCGCGGTGGCGATTCCGATTGCCAACGTGTCGTGGGTGTTCGCGGGTGCGATCAACGGCGCGGAACGCTTCGGCGTCTACAACACCAATCAGACCATCGGCACGTTCCTGTTCCAGTTGCTGCCGCTCGGCGCCGCACTGTGGATGGGCGCGACCTTGCAGAACGTGCTCGCCGCCGCGGTGTTCGCGCGGATCCTGGCCGCGCTTCTGCTGGGCCGTTCCGCGCTGAAAGTGCTGGAGATTCGCCGCGTTCTGCCGCCGCAATTCGGCGTGGCGAAAGGGCTGTTCAATTTCGGCGGCTGGATGCTGATTGCGAGCGTCACCACCATGATCGCCGACTCGCTCGACCGGGTGATGCTCGGCACGAGCCTCGGCGCGCGTTTCGTTACGTATTACACGGTGCCGCAAAACCTCGTCACGCGTCTGAACATCGTGCCGACGGCGCTGGTGCGCACGCTGTTTCCGCGGCTCTCCGCAGTCGGCCGCGCCGACGCCGACACCATCACCCGGCAGTCGCTGGAGTTTCTCAACGGTGTGTTCACGCCCGTCGCGCTGGTCGCGATGCTGGTGCTCGAACCTTTCCTGCATCTGTGGGTGGGCAATGAAATCGCCACCGTGGCGGCGCCCGTGGGCCGCATCATGATCGTTGCCGTGTGGCTCGTCGGGCAGGCCAATGTGACGCGGATTCTGATCCAGTCACAGGTCAATCCGGCCACCGCCGCGCGCGTCGGTCTGTTCGAATTGCCCCTGTTTGCAGGCGCGTTGTGGTTCGGCATCACCCATTTCGGTCTGACGGGCGCGGCAGTGGCCGTGGCCGGCCGGGCGCTGTTCGACTACGCGGTGCTGCTGCGCCTGTCGGCGATTCACGCGCGGCAGATCGCGCTCGACATGCTCGCCCACCTTGCTTTCCTGCTGGCGAGCCTGTGGCTTGCCAGCTTCCTGCCGGGTCTCGCGGCGGCGATTGTCGCCGGCGTATTGATGGTCGGCGCGAATGTCGCCTGGTCGATCACGATGACCCCTGCCTTGCGCGATCTTGCGCGTTCACTGCTGTTGCGACTGAATCCGAGGAAAAGCGCATGAACCACGAAGTCCTTGAAGAAGCCGTGCTGCAACCCGCGACGCGCAGCGCACTGGCCGAACTCACCACCGTTCCCGGTGTTCAGGCGCCGCCGCGCCGCACCCCATTCCGTGGCGATAAAACGGTGCGCGTTGCGATCGTGCATGACTGGCTCGTCACGTATGCGGGGGCCGAGAAGGTGCTCGAACAGATCGTTGCGTGCTTTCCGGACGCGGACCTGTTCAGCCTCGTCGATTTTCTCGACGATCGCAGCTTTCTGCGCGGCAAAACCGTCACCACGTCGTTCATCCAGAAGCTGCCGCTCGCGCGCACCAAGTACCGCTCGTATCTGCCGCTTATGCCGCTCGCGATCGAGCAACTCGACGTGTCGGCCTACGACGTGGTGATTTCGAGCAGCCACGCGGTCGCCAAGGGCATTCTGACCGGACCCGATCAGGTGCATATCAGCTACGTGCATTCGCCGATCCGCTACGCGTGGGATTTGCAGCATCAGTACCTCAAGCAGTCCAGGCTGACCGCCGGCCTGAAGTCGGCCATGGCGCGGCTGATTCTGCATTACATCCGCAACTGGGATATCCGCACTTCGAATTCGGTGGATGGCTTCGTGGCCAATTCCGACTTCATCGCGCGGCGTATCAAGAAGGTCTATCAGCGTGACGCGCGAGTGATTTTTCCGCCGGTCGATGTCGAAGCATTCACGCTGTGCGCGGACAAGGACGACTTCTATCTGACCGCGTCGCGGATGGTGCCGTACAAGAAGATCGATCTGATCGTCGAAGCGTTCGCGCGCATGCCGCAGCGCAAGCTCGTCGTGATCGGCGACGGTCCCGAAATGCAGAAGATCCGCGCGAAAGCGGGGCCCAACGTCGAGATCATGGGCTACCAGCCGTTCAAGGTCCTCAAGGACCGGATGAGCCGCGCGAAGGCTTTCGTGTTCGCCGCGGAAGAAGACTTCGGCATTTCGGTGGTCGAGGCGCAAGCCTGCGGCACGCCGGTGATCGCTTACGGCAAGGGCGGTGCGCTCGAAACCGTGCGCGATCTGTCCGAGTCACGGCCCACCGGCATGTTTTTCGACGAACAGAATGCCGAGTCGATCATCGCCGCGGTCGAACGTTTCGACGACCACGTGAAGCGTTTTTCGCCACTGGATTGCCGCGCGAACGCCGAGCAGTTTTCGGCCGCGCATTTCCGCGAGCGTTTCTTCGCGCATGTGCGCGCGTCGGTGCCCGCGCTGCGCACGGCGACACTGCCGCCCTACGTGCCGCATAAGGCTGAGACCGCAGCTAACGGGCCGCGCATTCTGGCCGTCGATCAAAGCGGCGTGCTGGGCGGCGCCGAGTTGTCGCTGCTGGAGATCGTCAAGGCATTGCGCTCGCGCATCGAAGTCGTGCTGTTCGACGACGGCCCGTTCCGCACCGCGCTGGCCAAAGCCGGCGTAGCGGTCGAGGTGCTCGATGCGGGCGCGCTGCGCCATGTGCGCAAGCAGGGCGGTTCATTGCCGAAGGGGCAAGCGCTCAAGGGCCTGATGTCGCTCGTGCGCGCCACGGCCAAACGCGCGCGCAAGTCCGACGTGATCTACGCGAACACCCAGCGCGCCATGGTGATCGGTGCGCTCGCCGGCAAACTGGCGCGGCGCCCGGTGGTCTGGCATCTGCGCGATATCGTGAGCCCCGAGCATTTCGGCGGCAAGCAACTGGCGATCATCAAATGGTGCGCGCGTCTTGGCCTCACCCATGTGATCGCCAATTCGGCCGCCTCGGCGCGCGCGTTCGCCGAGCTCACGCAGTTCGACGAAAAACGCATCGACGTGGTGTTCAACGGCATTTCCGCCGCGCCGTTCGACGCGTTGCGCACGGTGCCGCAAGCGGCGCTGCGCCAGCGCCTCGGCCTGCCGCAGGACGCGTTTCTGGTCGGCTCGTTCAGCCGTCTCGCGCGCTGGAAAGGACAGCACGTGCTGCTCGAAGCGATGGTCCTCAATCCGCAGATGCATGCGGTGCTGGTGGGTGCGCCGTTGTTCGGCGAGGATCAGTACGAGATTGAATTGCACGCATTCGTCGCCGCGCACAACCTCGGCGAGCGCGTGCATTTTCTCGGCTTCCAGCACGACATCGCGGCTTGCATGTGCGCGGTCGACGCGGTGGTCCACACGTCGATCACGCCGGAGCCGTTCGGCCGCGTGATCGTCGAAGGGATGCTGGCGCAGCGGCCGGTGGTGGCCGCGCGCGCGGGCGGCGTGCTGGAGATCATCGACGACTACGAGAACGGCGTGCTGTGCACGCCGGGGGATGCGCACGGCCTCGCCGACACGCTCGCCGAATTGCGCTCGAACGACGAACTGCGTAACAGGCTGGTTCGGAACGGATATCAGACGGCGCTGGGCCGGTTCGGCACCGCAACCTATGTGGAAGGCGTCGAGCAGATCCTGAAGCGCGTGGCGGCCTCCAGAACGGCTTAAGCAAGTTCAACGCGGGGTAGGCAGGGGCTCGGCCAGTCCCTGCCGTTTGCGCAGCGGAGCGAAAGTCCAAGGACGTTCGCTCCGTTTTTTTATCGCGCGGGCTGGTTGCTCTCGTTCAGCCCTGTTTTCGCGCCGCTTTCGGCTTGAAACTGGCCGACCACTTCATGGCCGCCAGCTCGACCAGCCGGTAGAACATGTATGCGGCGGGCACAGCCACCAGCATGTAGGCGAACGACGGCCAGATCGACATTTGCAGCGACGAGCGGAACAGCAGCGACGACAGCAGTACGAAGATCGGCAGATGGATCAGATACAGCGAGAAGCTGAAATCGCCGAACCGCGATAGCAGGCGCACGCCGGCTCCGGGGCTGCGGTCCGCGTTGCCGCGGTCGAGCGCCTTGTACAGGTAGAACGCGAAGCCGATCGCCCACAACTGGAATGCACCGTACTGACCGAAATGGAACGCCGCGCAACCGAGCGCGACGAAACCGGCGGCGAGCGCGTAGAGCCACACCGGCGAGCGGGCGTGCGGCGCGCTGCGCGCGCGGGTGTCGGCGATCCACGCGCCGAGCGTCCATGAAAACCAATAGGACGTGAAGAACTGAATGTCGTGACGCTCCAGCACGTAGGCCGACACCACGTTGATCACCGCGACGATCGCCAGCACGGAGGTCATGCCGATGCGCCGGCGCAGCGCGAACAGCAGCGGATAGATCGCGTAGAACTGCACTTCGAGCGATAGCGTCCAGAGCGCGCCGTTCGAGCCGAATGTGTGACCGGCCACGCCCTGCAGCGAGAACAGGTTGACGAGGAAGGCCTGCAGGCCGATCTCGCGGATCTTGTGATTGACGGGCGGCAATTGCAGGCTGAACCAGTCGAGCGCGAAGGTCAGCACGAGCGCCGCGAGCAGCACGGGATAAATGCGCGCAAAGCGGCGCACCCAGAAATTGCCCGTATCGAGCCGGTAGTCGGGATTGCCGGCGAGCCGCAGCGCGCCGCCGCGGTGAATGCAATAGCCGCTGATCACGAAGAAAATCGGCACCCCCGCCGAGCCCCACGCAATCGGGAAGGTCAGATACGCGGCGATCGCATTCAGGCTGAAGGCGTGGCCCACGCTCTGGTGAAACGCCTGCATGCCCACCCATTCGACCTGGCGGCAATGAAAATAGGCCACCAGCAAGGCGGCGAAGCCTCGCATCGCGTCGATGACATGCTCCTTGCCGGCGCTGTTCGCGCGTGCTTCGCTGTGCGCGCGCGACGCGGCGCTCGTGCGGGGCGGGGAGAGGGGCAGGGATGAGCCGGCGGCATCCAGTGCAGAGTCGCTCATGCGCGGTCCTTATTCTGACGGAGGAAAAAGCGGGTTCGCGCGGACGCCGTACGCGTCCACGGTGCATGACATGCTAGTGCACGGCGCAGGCAAAAAATCGATAAAAAAATTGCGTGCTGAATTGAATTAGACGGCAATTTTGTGACGAATTGTAATTGCATATATCCGGATGTAGCGGCGAATTATTTACCGCTTTTGTCGTGCTAATTTGAGTGACGGATTCTCTTGACCCGAGGTGAAGTCATGAACCTGCATTTACTCGCCGGCATTGCCGTGCTGCTGATCCTTGTCGCCGCCTCCGCCTATCGGGAGGCGCTGCGCAACGAGCCGATCCGCCGTTTTCGCATGAATCCGGGCAAGCTGCCCCAGCTCGACGACAACGAATAACGCGGCGCGCGAGGCGTCTGGCGGGCGCGAACGGCCCGTATGCCGGCGCGCCTCACGCATCCGTAGGCCAGTTGTCAGGATATGTAGAAATTTCTGGATCTGCGAAAAATAAATCGATTTTCCATATGTAATTGTTGCTTATCGCCACGCTGCATATCGAAATTGAATGGTTTTATTTATTCTGATTGAGGAAATTTCACGTGGGCACTGACGTCATTTTTTGCTAGCCTTTCCGGCGAAATCGATTGGCCGCCTGGCCCGCGAACACACTAATTTCTAACCGATGTGGGAATGCCTACCATGCTGAAAGTCACCAAAGCCGTGTTTCCCGTAGCGGGCCTCGGGACACGATTCCTGCCGGCTACCAAGGCAAGTCCTAAGGAAATGCTGCCGATCGTCGACAAGCCGCTGATTCAATACGCGGTCGAAGAAGCGATTGCCGCCGGCATCACCGAGATGATCTTCGTGACGGGCCGCAGCAAGCGCGCCATCGAAGATCATTTCGACAAGTCCTACGAGATCGAGGCTGAACTCGAGGCGCGTAACAAGCAGAAACTGCTCGACCTGGTGCGCAGCATCAAGCCGGCTAATGTCGACTGTTTCTATGTGCGTCAGGCCGAAGCGCTCGGTCTTGGCCACGCGGTGCTGTGCGCCGAAAAACTGGTGGGCGACAGCCCGTTCGCGGTGATTCTGGCGGACGACCTGCTACACAGCTCGAAGCCGGTCATGAGCCAGCTGGTCGATACATTCAATCACTATCACAGCTCGGTGATCGGCGTCGAAACCATCGCGCGTGAAGACAGCCGCTCGTACGGCGTGGTGGATGGCCGCGAGTGGGAAGACAACGTGATCAAGCTGTCGGGCATCGTCGAGAAGCCGGCGCCGGACAAGGCGCCGTCGAATCTCGGCGTGGTGGGCCGTTATGTGCTGATGCCCACCATCTTCAAACATATTCGCGCGTTGAAGCCGGGTGCGGGCGGTGAGCTGCAATTGACCGATGCAGTGCAATCGCTGCTGACCGAAGAGCAGGTGCTGGCTTATCGCTATTTCGGCACGCGTTTTGATTGCGGCAGCAAGCTTGGGTATCTGAAGGCGACGGTGGAATTCGCGCTGCGTCATCCGGAAGTGAAGGCGGAATTCGAGGCTTATTTGCAGGCGTATATGCAGACCAATATGCAGGACGGCGTGCCGGCGCAATATACGGCGGAAGCGGCTTGATCCACTTTGAAGGCCGCCGTGGCTAGCGCAGGCGGCTGATGCGCGCCGCGCTCGTTCGAGAGCGCCATGCGCTCGCGAAACTCCCGCGAAACTCATCACGCAGAAGCAACGCGCAGCAGTATCGCGCACATTAAAACGGGCGCCGCTAACCACGCGGCGCCCGTCTTTCTTTCAGCCGGCCCACGCTTCACGCGCGGCCCGGCAAGCCCGTCCTCAGGCTTCTTTCTTCACTTCCAGCCGGAACTTGTGCAGCAACGGTTCCGTGTAGCCGCTCGGCTGCTGGCGTCCTTCGAACACCAGCGCTTGCGCGGCCTTGAAAGCGATCGTGTCGAAGCCCGGCGCCATCGGCTTGTAGTGCGGGTCGCCCGCGTTCTGCTCGTCGACCACCTTCGCCATGCGCTTGAACGTCTCTTCAACCAGTTCGCGTTTCACCACGCCGTGATACAGCCAGTTGGCGATATGCTGGCTGGAAATGCGCAGCGTGGCACGGTCTTCCATCAGGCCGACGTTGTGAATGTCCGGCACCTTCGAGCAGCCCACGCCCTGATCGATCCAGCGCACCACGTAGCCGAGAATGCCCTGTGCGTTGTTGTCGATCTCGCTGCGGATCTCGTCGTCGCTCCACTTTGCCTCGGCGACGACCGGAATCGTCAGCAAGTCGTCGAGCAGTTCGTCGCGCACCTTCGCGTAGTCCGTGCGTTCCAGTTCCTGCTGCACCGCTTGCACGTCGATCTGGTGGTAATGCAACGCGTGCAGCGTCGCGGCGGTCGGCGAGGGCACCCATGCGGTGTTCGCGCCGGCCTTCGGATGCGCAATTTTCTGTTCGAGCATGGCGTGCATCAGATCAGGCATCGCCCACATGCCCTTGCCGATCTGCGAGCGGCCGCGCAGGCCCGCGCTCAAACCGACCAGCACGTTGCTGCGCTCGTAAGCGGCGATCCAGGCGCTCGACTTCATGTCGCCCTTGCGCAGCATCGGACCGGCTTCCATGGCCGTGTGCATCTCGTCGCCGGTACGGTCGAGGAAACCCGTGTTGATGAACGCGACACGCTCCGATGCTTCGGCGATACAGGCGAGCAGGTTCACGCTGGTGCGGCGCTCCTCGTCCATGATGCCCATCTTGATCGTGTTGCGCGGCAGCTTCAGCAGGTCTTCCACGCGCGCGAACAACTCGCTCGCGAAGGCGACTTCGGCCGGGCCGTGCATCTTCGGCTTGACGATATAGATCGAGCCGGTGCGCGAATTCAGCTTGTGCTTGCGGTCGTGCAACGCGCACAGCGTGGTGATCACGGCGTCGAGAATGCCTTCCGGAATCTCGTGGCCGTCTTTCGTCAGCACCGCCGGATTGGTCATCAAATGACCGACGTTGCGGATGAACAGCAACGAACGGCCATGCAGCACGACCGGCGCCGTGCCATTCGCGGCGGTGTAGACGCGGTCGGCGTTCAGCCGGCGCGTGAAGGTCTTGCCGTTTTTCGTGACCTCTTCGGCGAGATCGCCGTTCATCAGGCCGAGCCAGTTGCGGTAGAGCTGGACCTTGTCGTCCGCATCCACGGCCGCGACCGAGTCTTCACAGTCGATGATCGTGCTCACCGCCGCTTCGACCACCACGTCCTTCACATGCGCCGAATCGGTCTTGCCGATCGAGTCGTTCACATCGATCTGGATTTCGAAGTGCAGGCCGTTGTGCTTGAGCAGCACGGCGGACGGCGCGCTTTCTTCACCCTGATAGCCGATGAATTGCGCCGGCGTCTTCAGTTCGCTCTTGCCGGTCTTCAGCGTGACGATCAGCTTGCCGCCTTCCACGCCATAGTGGGTCGCGTCGGCATGCGAGCCGTTCGCGAGCGGTGCGGCCTGATCGAGAAACTTGCGCGCATAGGCGATCACCGCGGCGCCGCGCACCGGGTTGAAGGCCTTCTGCTTGTCGGCGCCGTTGCTCTCGGGGATTGCGTCGGTGCCGTACAGCGCGTCGTACAGGCTGCCCCAGCGCGCGTTCGCCGCGTTCAGCGCATAGCGCTGGTTCGACAGCGGCACCACCAGTTGCGGGCCGGCCTGTTCGGCGATTTCGGTGTCCACGTGGTCGGTCGTGGCTTTGACGCTGGCAGGCACGGGCACGATATAGCCAATGCCCTCCAGAAATGCGCGGTACGCACGCAGATCGCGCACCGGACCCGGATTGGCGCGATGCCAGTTGTCCAGCTCGGTTTGCAAGCGGTCGCGCTCGGCGAGCAACGCACGGTTCTTGGGCGCCAGCTCATGCACGAGGGCGTCGAAGCCCGACCAGAATTCAGCGCTGTCGATTCCGGTGCCGGGCAGGGCTTCGGTTTCGACGAACTGGTCGAGGTTGGCGGCGACTTGCAGTCCGCCGCGCGGGTTCATCTGAGTCATCGACTGCTCCATCTATCTGAATGGGGCCGATGAGGGGGCATCGGCCCGCGTTGTGCAACGGTTTAGCTTCTTATGATGATCGCCGCCGCTTCGAGCGGCACGCGAGTTTAAGCGGCGATAGCCTGAATCCCGGCCTTGGCGATCTGCGCGTCCTGATCCGACTTGACGCCGGACACGCCGACCGCGCCGACCACCTGGCCGTCGACGATCACCGGCACGCCGCCTTCCAGCGTGCCTTGCAGCGGCGCGCTCAGGAATGCGGTGCGGCCGTTGTTGATCATGTCTTCATATACCTTGGTTTCACGCCGTCCGATCGCCGAAGTGCGGGCCTTTTCGGTCGCGATATACGAACTGGCCGGCGCGCTGCCGTCGAGGCGCAGCATTCCGAGCGGATGGCCGCCGTCGTCGACCACCACGATGGCGACGGCCCACTTGTTCTGCTCGGCTTCCGCGCGGGCGGCTTCGAGAATGCGGGTCGTTTCGGCAAGGGTCAGCACAGGTTTGCTCAGCATAATGAATTTCCTGGTTCGTTTATGGTAACGATGCTTCTACAAGTTCTATCCAGTGGCGCACCGGAGTGCGCCCGGCGCCGTCCAGATGCATCTGGCAGCCTATATTGGCCGTGACGATCAGCTCCGGCTTGCCGCTTTCCAGCGCGTCGAGCCGGTTGTTGCCTAACCTTTGCGTAACCTTTGCGCAAGCTCGGGCTGGGTAATCGAATACGTGCCTGCCGAGCCGCAACACAGATAGGCGTCGGGCACGGCGGTGAGATCGAAGCCGAGTTGTTGCAGGATCGACTCGACCGCGCCGCCCGGCTTCTGCGCATGCTGCAACGTGCAGGGGCAGCGAAACGCGTTTCTTTGCTGAGTCTGCCCTGGCAAGCTTGCTTGCAGCTGACCGAGCGGCCGCGTTGGTGTTCGGTGACAGCGCGGGTTGCACGCAGCCCTCCAGCATCAGCATTGTGCGCGGATGCGGCGGCGCCGGCCTTGGGTTTGTCCCAGCATTTGGCCGAACGCTTTGCCTCGCGATTTTACGTCCAAGCGCGGCCGGAAGAAACGGCCGCATCGCGCGGCCGGTCTTCAGCAGCGCGCCGAATACCGCCGAATGCGGGATCGCGCGGCGCAAACCCTCGCGCAGCAAGCGTTCCGACAAGGGCCGCTCGATGCGCCGCTCCAGCTCGGCACGGCCGATATCGAGCAGCGCGTGATAGGTGACGCCGGACGGGCAGGTGGTTTCGCAATTGCGGCAGCTCAGGCACCGGTCGAGGTGCAATTGGGTTTTCTGCGTGACCGGCTCTTCCTCCAGCATCTGCTTGATCAGATAGATGCGCCCGCGCGGGCCGTCGAGTTCGTTGCCGAGCAGTTGATAGATCGAACAGGAAGAGCAGCGGCTCGTGCGGGCGACATTACGGCTGGAAGGATGGGAGTAGAGGGCTTTACAATCGCGACTTAAACACAACAATTCGCACGCTCCCCACGTGCCCCCACTCCATGGCGACCATCAGCGAGCTTTTTGTCTATCCGATCAAATCCTGCGCGGGCATTGCGTTGCATGAGGCGCGTCTGTTCGCCACCGGCCTCGAATACGACCGCTGCTGGATCGTCACCGACCCGGCCGGCGCCATGCTCACGCAGCGCGCGTATCCGCGCATGGCGCTGATCCAGGCCGAAATCGGCGCCGAAGATCTCGTGATTCGCGCGCCGGGCATGAGCGAATTGCGCACGCCGCTGGACAGCGCGCGGCTCGAAGCGCCGAGCGCGGTGCAAACGCAGGTCTGGCGCGATGCCGCTTATGGACTCGACACCGGCGCGGCAAGCGCGGCATGGTTCTCGACGTTTCTTGGCGTGCCCGCACGGCTGCTGCGCTTCGATCCCGAGCGGGAGCGCATTGTCGATCCGGACTATACGGATAGCGTGGGCGGCGCGACCACGCACTTCGCCGATGGTTTTCCGCTGCTGGTGATCGGTCAGGCGTCGCTCGACGATCTGAACACGCGCCTGAGCGGCAAGGGCGCACCGGCGATTCCGATCAACCGGTTCCGCCCCAATGTCGTGCTGACGGGGCTCGACGCGTACGAAGAGGATTACGTGGAGACGCTGAGCATCGACGGGGAGGCGGGTGAGAACGTGCAATTGCAACTGGTGAAGCCGTGCTCGCGCTGTCCGATGCCCACCATCGACCAGGCCAAAGGCGCGCCCGATCCGGACTGGCCGAACGAGCCGACCGACACGATGAGTGTCTATCGCGCGAATCCGCAGCGAAACGGGGCGATCACGTTCGGCAACAACGCGCTTGTCGCACGCGGGGCTGGGCAGTGGCTGCGCGTGGGGCAGTCGGTGGAGGCGGAACTGGGTTTCGGCGACTGACGGCGGTGGGTGGCCAGTACGTCTGCCAGGTCGGCGAGGTCGGCAACATCGGCAAACGCGGGAAGAGGCCGGTCAAAATGTCCAGCGCAACGTTGCCGGCGCAACGACGCGAAAGCCGCCGGTCTCGGTCTTAATGGCGGATCCGCCCGTTCAACGCGGCAAGAATGACCGGCATGGGCACCGGTTTGACGAAGTGATGATTGAAGCCCGAACGCAGCGACTCGCTCTTTTCCTCGTCGCGCTCGAGCCCGGTAACCGCCACCAGCATGGGCGCGGGCACGTCGCCCACGTAGCGGATTCGCCGCGCGACCGCGCGCCCGTCAAGGCGCGGCATTTCGACGTCCAGCAACGCGGCCTCCGGATGCCAGGCGCAGTATTGCGCCAGCGCGTCGAGGCCGTTGCGCGCGGTCCTGATGTCGAAACCATGTGCGCTGAAAAAGAGTACGTAAGCGGCCAGCAGATTCGCGTCGTCGTCTGCGATCAGAAGGCGTGTGGCTCGTTGATGGCCCATCCGATTTTCCCCAGTGTGTGTTCTGTGTGTCCGTCTATTCCTTTCCGTCCATTCTTGTTAGTGAGCAATTTGAAGTCCTGAGAGAATTCATCTTCAGGAGAGTTTGTTTTCAGGCCGCGTAGAGACAGTTTTCACAGAACCGCGTTTTATAGCGAAGGTTGCCCGGCGCGAATCTACAACCTGCGCAGCCATATTGCCGTACTGAGCATTCTTTGCGACCGCAGTTATTTCGGTAATCTCTGCGCCTGAGCGCTTTTACGCCGCCTGTGCAACGAACTCTCGCCCGATCAGCTTGTCGATCTGCATGGCCACTGTTTCATCGCGCCGTGCCTGATCCGCAGCCCTCGCGCACTCAACGCTCTCGCCGATCGCGCTGCCCACCAGAATCACCGCCGGACTACCGAAACTCGCGCTCGTCGCATCGACCGCGAGGCGATCGAGACGGCTCACGAGGCGCCGCTCGTTGCTGCCCCCCGCCCACTGAACGACGGCTGCCGGGGTGTCGGCCGGCAGGCTCGCGAGCAACGCGGTCGCGATGCTCTCGATGCGCCGCATCCCCATATAGATGGCTAACGTGGTGCGGGTCGCCGCCAATGCGGCCCAGTCCGGCTCGCCGTGATCCTCCGTATGCGCGGTAACAAAAGTAACGCCGTGGCAGTGGCGGCGATGCGTGAGCGAAATGCCCAGTCCCGCGGCGGCCGCGAATCCCGACGAAATGCCGTTGACGATCTCGACCGAAATGTCGGCGTCGCGCAGTGCCGCGAGTTCTTCACCGGCCCGGCCGAATAGCAGCGCTTCGCCGCCCTTGACCCGCACCACATGCAAGCCCTTGAGCGCGTAGCGCCGCATCAGGCGTTCGATAAACGCTTGCGGCGTGGAGCGGCAGCCGCCGCGCTTGCCGACGCGAATCACCCGCGCCTGCGGCGCCAGCGTCACGATCTCCGGATTCGCGAGGTCGTCCAGCAACACGACGTCGGCCGCCGCCAACGCTTTTGCGGCTTTCAGCGTGAGCAGATCGAGGTCGCCCGGGCCTGCGCTCAATAAGGTGACCTTGCCGGTGTTCGTGTTCATCGCGGTGTCCTTCGCTTGTGGGTCGGCTAACGGCAGTTGAATTGCCGGAGCCAAATAAAAAACGGCGTCCGCTCGTGATGGTCACGAGGGGACGCCGTTGTCCGTTTGCTACCTGGTGTATCGGTATTCGACTTCGAGTGGGACGAATCACAACATTGTGCTTCGTCCGGTATTCGTTCGTACTGCAGGTCATGGTGGCTGCGTTGCCACGTTGACTTGTTCACTCTTACGCAAAGATCACGCCATACATCGCGACGGTGCGTTCAATGCCTTGCCGGGTCTCGGCTCCCACCGAAAGAACTGGCGTCGACGCACCGCATGCGTGCCCCGATTGCGCACGTACACAGTGCTGCGTCGCACCATGCGTGTGCTTCGCTGCATCGAAACGCGTCGCGCGCCGGGGGCGCCGCACGCGCGTGCCATTTGCCTCGAAGCCCCGCGCCACGGCGTCTTTCGGGCCATTCCGTGCAATTGGCACAGGCCTTGCATTAAGGCTTGCCATCGGATCAACGTGGATCCGCTGCGAGTGCAACACAAAGTACTCGCCGCAGCACAGGTCAGGACAACGGCGTCCCCCGAACTCAGTCATCGACTGGGTTCGCGGGACGCCGTTTTTATTTCCGGAATCGCTTTCGCCACCTGCCGCCCGACGGCGCTCGCAACCAGCACATTGAGGAAACCGCGGTCATGAAAATCATCGTTATCGGTCACGGGATGGTCGGCCACAAACTGGTCGAGTGCCTTGCACAAGACGCCGCGCATGGCCTCGACATCACGGTGCTGAGCGAAGAATCGCGGCCGGCCTACGACCGCGTGCACCTGTCCGAGTTCTTCTCGGGCAAGTCGGCGGACGACCTGTCGCTGGTCGAGCCGGGTTTCTTCGAGCGGCAAAACGTGTTGCTCAAGTTAAACGCAAAGGCCGTGGCGATCGATCGCGACGCGCGCACCGTGAAGGTATCGACGGGCGAAACGCTGCCTTATGACAAGCTCGTGTTCGCCACCGGTTCCTATCCGTTCGTGCCGCCCGTGCAGGGCCGTGAACGCGCGGATTGCTTCGTGTACCGAACCATCGACGACCTCGAAGCGATGCGCGAATGCGGTGCGCGCTCGAAGACGGGCACGGTGGTCGGCGGCGGACTGCTCGGTCTCGAATGCGCGAAGGCGCTGCGCGACATGGGCCTGCAAACGCACGTGGTCGAGTTCGCGCCGCGTCTGATGGCCGTGCAGGTGGACGACGGCGGCGGTCGCGTGCTGCGCACCAAGATCGAGGAACTGGGCGTGACGGTGCACACGCAAAAGAACACCACGGCGATCGTGGACGGCGAAGCGGGCACGCACCGCATGCAATTCGCGGACGGCAGCCACCTCGACACCGACATGATCGTGTTCTCGGCGGGCATTCGTCCGCGTGACGATCTGGCGCGCGAGAGCGGTCTGACACTCGGCCCGCGCGGCGGTATCGTGATCGATGACGCCTGCCGCACGAGCGATCCGCACATCTATGCAATCGGCGAATGCGCGCTATGGAACGGCCAGTTGTTCGGCCTCGTGGCGCCGGGTTATGAAATGGCCCGCGCGGTGGCGAAGCAATTGCACGGTGGCACGGCCGAATTCGTCGGCGCCGACATGAGCACCAAGCTCAAGCTGATGGGCGTGGACGTGGCGAGCATCGGCGACGCGCACGGCAATACGCCGGGCAGCCGCGCCTACCAGTTCAGCGACGAACGCAAGCAGGTCTACAAGAAGCTGGTGGTGTCGGAGTGCGGCAAATACCTGCTGGGCGGCGTGATGGTGGGCGACGCCGGCGAATACGGCACGCTGCTGCAGATGATGTTGAACCGCATCGAGCTGCCGGCGTCGCCCGAATTCCTGATCCTGCCGCAGGCGGACGGCAACGCGAAGCCCGCGCTCGGCGTGGAGGCGTTGCCCGCGGGCGCGCAGATCTGCTCGTGCAACAACGTCTCGAAGGGCGAGCTATGCGCCGCGGTCTGCGCGGGCGCGATGGACATCGGCGCACTCAAATGCGCCACCAGCGCCGGCACTTCGTGCGGTGGCTGCGTGCCGCTCGTCACGCAGGTGATGAAAGCCGAGATGAAGAAGCAGGGTCTCGCGGTCAACAATCACGTCTGCGAACACTTTCCGTATTCACGCCAGGAGCTGTACCACATCGTGCGGGTGGAAGGCGTGCGCAGCTTCGGCGAACTGCTCGCGAAGCACGGTCATGGTCTCGGCTGCGATATCTGCAAGCCGGTGGTGGCGAGCGTTCTCGCGTCGTGCTGGAACGAGTTCGTGCTGAAGAAGGAGCACGCGTCGTTGCAGGACACCAACGACTATTACCTCGCCAACATTCAGCGCGACGGCACGTATTCGGTCGTGCCGCGCATGGCCGGCGGTGAAGTGACCCCCGACGGTTTGATCGCGGTCGGGCAGGTGGCCAAGAAATACGGCCTCTATACGAAGATCACCGGCGGTCAGCGCGTCGATCTGTTCGGCGCGCGCGTCGAACAATTGCCGCTCATCTGGGAAGAGCTGATCGCCGCCGGTTTCGAATCGGGCCACGCCTACGGCAAGTCGCTGCGCACCGTGAAGTCGTGCGTCGGCTCGACGTGGTGCCGTTATGGCGTAGGCGATTCGGTGGGCCTCGCGGTCGAGATCGAGAACCGCTACAAGGGCCTGCGCACGCCGCACAAGATCAAGTTCGGCGTGTCGGGCTGCACGCGCGAGTGCGCGGAAGCACAGGGCAAGGATGTCGGCATCATCGCGACCGAGAAGGGCTGGAATCTCTACGTGTGCGGCAACGGCGGCATGAAACCGCGCCATGCCGAGCTGCTCGCTTCGGACCTCGATAAAGAAACGCTGGTGCGCTACATCGACCGCTTCCTGATGTTTTACGTGCGCACCGCCGACCGTCTGCAACGCACCAGCGTGTGGCGCGACAACCTCGAAGGCGGCCTTGAGTATCTGATCGACGTGGTTGTCAACGATCGCCTCGGCGTGGCCGACGAACTCGAGTCGGAAATGCAGCACGTGGCCGACACCTACGAGTGCGAATGGAAGAAGGCTGTCACCGATCCCGAAACGCGCAAGCGCTTCCGTCATTTCGTCAACAGCGGCGAATCCGACAGCAACATCGCTTTCGTCGAGGAACGCGGCCAGATCCGGCCGGCCACGCCCGCCGAGCGCCACGCGAAGCTCGCCGCGATTCCCGTCGTCGTCGAAACCGTCTGATTGATTTGCACCCTTCACCGAGGACTTCCGTCATGAATAACGATCGCCTGCCACGCGCCTGGACACCGGTTTGCCCGCTCGACGACATCGTGCCCAACACGGGCGTTTGCGCGCTCGTCAACGGCGAGCAGGTCGCGGTTTTTCACGTCGACAACGGTGACGCCGACGCCACCGTGTTCGCCATCGACAACTTCGACCCCGGCTCGCAGGCGGCGGTGCTGTCGCGCGGGCTGATCGGCAGCCTCGGCGAGCGCATCGTGGTCGCTTCGCCGATCTACAAGCATCACTTCGACCTGCGGACCGGCGAGTGCCTGGAAACACCGGCGTATTCCGTCGGCGCGTTCGCCGCGCGAGTCGAAAACGGCCAGGTGTGGGTCGCCGTTTGAGCCACGGATTGTCTGCAACCTTTTCGAGTGATCTTGCCCGCCATGTCCTCCACTAACGTGAAAACCGTGTGCCCTTACTGTGGCGTTGGCTGCGGCATGGTGCTGCATGTCGAGGACGGGCAGGTCGTGAAGATCTCCGGCGACAAGGAGCATCCGGCCAACTTCGGCCGGCTGTGCACCAAGGGTCAATCGGCGCACGTCGCGTTGCGCAAGTCCGGGCGTCTTGAAGATGCGTTCGTGCGCCATGCGCGTGGCCAGGACCCGGCGCCGCTGCCCATGGCGCAGGCGATCAGCACCACAGCGGCGCGTTTGCGCGGCATGCTCGACGAACATGGACCGGATGCGCTGTCGTTTTACGTGTCCGGTCAGATGTCGATCGAGGCTCAGTATCTCGTCAACAAGCTCGCCAAAGGCTTCGTCGGCACCAACAACATCGAATCGAATTCGCGCCTGTGCATGGCGAGCGCGGGCAGCGGCTACAAACTGTCGCTCGGTGCGGACGGCCCGCCGGGATCGTACGAAGACATCGATCATG
Source organism: Paraburkholderia sp. RL17-383-BIF-A (assembly GCF_046028015.1). Lineage (NCBI taxonomy): Bacteria > Pseudomonadati > Pseudomonadota > Betaproteobacteria > Burkholderiales > Burkholderiaceae > Paraburkholderia > Paraburkholderia sp. RL17-383-BIF-A. The sequence continues at coordinate 69,332 of NZ_JARESR010000023.1, forward strand.
CCGACCTGTTCTTCGTGATCGGCGCGAATATGGCCGACTGTCACCCAATTCTGTTCCTGCGCATGATGGATCGCGTGAAGGCCGGCGCCAAACTGATCGTCGTCGATCCGCGCCGCAACACGACGGCGGAGAAGGCCGATCTCTTCATGCAGATCAAGCCGGGCACCGATCTGGCGTTGCTCAACGGCTTGCTGCATCTGCTGCACGAAAACGGCCATACGGATGCCGCATTCATCGCCGACGCTACCGAGGGGTGGGACGCGATGCCTGCGTTTCTCGCCGACTACGCGCCGGAGAAGGTCGCGCAGATCACCGGCATCGCACTCGACGATCTGCGTGCGGCCGCGCAGATGATCGGCACCGCGAGCGAGTGGATCAGCTGCTGGACCATGGGCCTGAATCAGAGTACGCACGGCACGTGGCACACCAACGCGATCTGCAATCTGCATCTGGCAACGGGCAAGATTTGCCGCCGCGGCAGCGGACCGTTTTCGTTGACTGGCCAGCCCAATGCGATGGGCGGCCGCGAAATGGGCTACATGGGACCGGGATTGCCGGGCCAGCGTTCGGTGCTAGTCGAAGAAGACCGCGCGTTTATCGAAGACCTGTGGCGCATTCCGAAGGGCACGCTCAAACCGGAAGTGGGCAACGGCACGATCGACATGTTCACACGCATGGCGGCGGGCGAGATCAAGGCGTGCTGGATCATCTGCACGAACCCGGTGGCGAGCGTGGCGAATCGTCAGAACGCGATCGACGGCTTGCGCGCGGCGCAACTCGTGATCGCGCAAGACGCTTTCCTCGACACGGAGACCAACCGATACGCCGACGTGCTATTGCCCGGGGCGCTGTGGGCCGAAGCCGAAGGCGTGATGATCAACTCCGAGCGCAATGTCACGCTGATGCAAAAAGGGATCGAGCCGCCGGGCGCTGCGCTGCCGGACTGGCAGATCATCGCGCGCATTGCCTGCGAAATGGGTTACGCGGAGGCTTTCACTTACGCGAGCGCCGAGGAAGTTTTCGCGGAAATCACCCGCGCGTCGAATCCCAAAACCGGCTATGACCTGCGCGGCGCGAGCCATCGTCGTTTGAAAGAAACGCCGTTGCAATGGCCGCTTGCATCGGGCGATTGCGCGGAGCGCAATCCGGTTCGCTACCTCAACAACGGAGTGAGCCAGACACTCAAGGAACTGCCGGACGGCAGCCGTCCGCGGCTCGTCTTTCCGACCGCGAGCGGCAAGGCAATGTTTTTCGCGCGCGCTTACGCGGCGCCGGCCGAATTGCCAGATCGTGAGTTTCCGATCGTGCTGAATACCGGCCGCTTGCAGCATCAATGGCACACGATGACCAAGACCGGCAAGGTCGCGATGCTCAACAAGCTGAACCCCGGTCCGTTTGTCGAGATTCATCCGGAAGATGCCGCCACGCTCGGCATCAAGGCAAAAGACCCGGTGGAGATTCGCTCGCGCCGCGGCCGCGCGGTGTTGCCGGCTGTCGTGACCGAGCGCGTGAGCGCGGGCAACTGCTTTGCGCCGATGCACTGGAACGATGTATTCGGCGACGACCTGTGCATCAACGCCGTAACGAGCGATGCGATCGACCCGGTCTCGCAGCAGCCCGAACTCAAGTTTTGTGCGGTCGCGTTGAATCCCGTTGTGGCCGACAGCACGGAGCCGCTTCTGAATGACGACGATACGGTGCTCGCCGAGGCATCCGTTGCCGTAGCCGTGAGCGCGGCGCAGGAGAACACCGTATCGGCAAGCGCCGAGGATCTGGATATGCCCCGTATCAATGCACTCACCGGCCTGTTGCAGTTGCCGGCGACGCTCGCACCTTCGTTCAACGATCAGCAGCGGGTCTATCTGGCCGGCTTCGTTGGCGGCCTGCGTTCAGCGGAAGCGCAGGGCGTCGACAGCGTGCCGGTTCTGCCCGGCAACGCTCCGTTCGATACCACGAGCCGCCTGTATGTGGACGGCTTGCTAGCCGGTCTCTATAGCCGCAGTGCGACGATTGCCGCCGCTCCGCTTGCGGCCTCGCATGCGCAGGCATCGCAAGTATCGGGCGTGCGAATTGTGCGCGCGCGTCCCAAGGTCACCTTGCTGTGGGCCTCGCAAACCGGCAACACCGAGTCGCTGACCGAAGGCTATGCAACTCGTTTGATGGAGTCGGGCTTCGAAATCCGCACATCGTGCATGGCGGACTATCCGGCCTCAATGCTTGCCAAGGCGCAATACGTGCTGTTGATGACAAGCACTTTCGGCGATGGCGATCCGCCCGACAACGCGCAAAGTTTCTGGACGCAATTGAACGCCGAGGGCGCGCCTCGGCTCGACGGCGTGCGCTTCGCGGTGCTCGCGCTCGGTGACCGCAACTACGACCAGTTTTGCGGACATGGCCGTCGGCTCGACCAGCGGCTCGCCGAGCAAGGCGCGCTGCGGCTGATGGACCGCGTCGATTGCGACAGCGAGTATCAGGAGAGCGCGGATGCGTGGCTCGATCGCATCATTGTGCGCATCAAGGAAGAGGACGCCGCGCTGTACGCGGTGCCGCCCGGCGGCATGGTCAACGCGGTGGTGCCGGGCACGGTGCCGAGCAAGACGCGGCCCGCCGCATCGCGGCTCGTGAGCAATCTGCGCCTGAACAAGCAGGGCGCGGCGAAAGACACGCGTTACTTCTCGCTGCACACGGGCGACTCGGGACTCGAATACGAAGCAGGAGATGCCCTTGGCGTTTGGCCAAGCAACTGTCCCGAACTGGTCGACGAATTGATCGGTCTGAGCGGTTTGAGCGCGGATGCCGCCGTGAATGTGGCGGGTGCGGGCGAAATGCGTCTCGCCGATGCACTCGCCAGGCACTACGAGATCGCGCGACCGAATCCGGATCTGCTCGCGTTTGTCGCCGCACGCAGCAATAACGGCGCGCTACGCGATCTGCTGGCGCCCGAGCGCAAGGCCGACCTCAAACAGTGGTTGTGGGGCCAGCAGATCGCCGACGTGCTGCACGAATTTCCGGTGCGCCTCACGGCAACCGAATTGACCGGCATGCTCAAGCGTCTGCAACCGCGTCTTTACTCGATCGCCTCGAGCCCGAAGGCCCATGCCGGCGAAGTTCATCTGACGGTTGCCGCCGTGCGTTACAGCAACGGACGCCGTCATCGCAAAGGCGTGTCGTCTACTTTTCTCGCCGATCGCGCGGGCGATGTCAACGTTCCCGTGTTCGTGCAGAAGTCCGCACACTTTCGTCCTCCTCATGGTTCAGAAACGCCGATGATCATGGTCGGACCCGGTACCGGCGTTGCACCGTTTCGTGGCTTCTTGCACGAGCGGCGGGCACGTGGCGACACGGGACGCAACTGGCTGTTCTTTGGCGAGCAGCATGCCGCTTCCGATTTCTACTACCGCGACGAACTTGAATCGATGCGCGACAGCGGCGTGCTGACCCGTCTCGACGTTGCGTTCTCGCGCGATCAGGCGGACAAGGTCTACGTGCAGGACCGCATGCGCGAGCAGGGTGCGCAATTGTGGGCATGGCTCGAAGACGGTGCGCATTTCTACGTGTGCGGCGACGCGAACCGGATGGCGAAAGACGTCGATGCGGCGCTCAAGGAAGTGGTCGCCCGGCACGGCGGCATGAGCGATGAGAAAGCGCTCGACTACGTGAGCCGCCTCGCGCAGGAAAAACGCTACGCACGCGACGTTTATTGATAGCCGCACGCTTTCCAGAGCGACGAGTGCGTTCACCGTTTCAAGGTTTCAACGAGTACGCAGTGAAGCTTCAAAAGACGGAGCCGGATGGCATGGAGGTTGCATGTTCATGCCGGTTTTCAACATCGTGATCATTCCGGTGCGTAGCGCGTGGCGCAATCTGCCGGATAGTCGAAAAATCAGTTTTGTGAGGATGTCTGATGAAAAACGTGATGAGCTCCCTAAAGAGTGGGGACTGGCGCGCGCTGGTGGCGTGTTTCCTCTATTTCGACACCGGCTTTACCGTCTGGGTCCTGTATGGACCGCTCGCGCCGTTCATCAGCAAGAGCATAGCGATGACGCCCGCGCAACAGGGACTGCTGGTCGCGGTGCCGGTGCTGTCGGCCGCGATTCTACGGGTTACGCTGGGTAATCTGTATCAATCCGCTCACGGCAAGCGCATTGCATTGATGGGCGTGCTGTTGTCGGCGGTGCCGACCATCGTATTGCCGTTGATGCCTTCCGTGCCGTCATACACGGTCCTGCTGGTGCTCGGCGTGTTCCTCGGCGTCGGCGGCGCAAGTTTCGCTGTGGCGCTGCCGATGGCCGGCAGCAACTATCCGCCGAAGGTGCAAGGTCTCGTGCTCGGCCTCGCCGCGGCCGGCAATATCGGCGCGGTGCTCGACGGCTTCCTGTTCCCGCAGCTGGCCACGCATTACGGCTGGCAGATGGCCGCCGGCGGCGCACTTCCGTTGCTCGCGATCGCGGCGATCACGCTCTATTTCTGGGCCAATGATTCGGGCGTGAAATCGGGTAGCGTGCTGCGCGCATTCGGCAGCTTCGCGGTGACGCTCGCCGGATTGATCGTGCTGGTGCTGCTGGTCGAAGCCGGCATGTTCGGCTCCGGCAAGACCGGTGTGCTGCTGTTGCCGGTGATCGGCGCATTGCTGGCCATCGCGGTGCTGCCCAAGCGCTATCGCGCGGTGCTGGCCGAGCGTGACACGTGGGCGATCATGCTGGTGTACAGCATTACGTTCGGCGGTTTCGTCGGCATGTCCTCATATGTTTCGCTGCTGTTGACCAACCTCTATCAGCTCTCGAAGATCGACGCGGGTCTCTTCATGGCATTGCTCGCCGCGACCGGCGCAATGGTGCGACCGCTCGGCGGCCTGATCGCCGACAAGGTGTCCGGCGTGCGCGCGCTGACCTTCCTGCTCGCTATCATCTCGTTGTGCGACTTCGTGTTCGCCGCTGCCATGCCTTCGATGGCGGGCGGCATCACACTGCTGTTGTGCCTGTATGTGGCCTTTGGCCTCGGCAACGGTGCGACCTTCCAGCTGGTGCCGCATCGCTGGGCCGGCCGTACGGGTCTGATGTCGGGCATTGTCGGCGCGGCAGGCGGCATCGGCGGATTCTATCTGCCGGTCGTCATGGGTATCGCCAAGGAAAGCACGGGCAGCTATCAGATGGGCTTTGCGACGTTCGGCGCGCTGGCGGCATGCGCGTTCCTTGCGATCGTCGCGCTGCGCCGTCCGTGGATGGCGTGGTCGATGCACTCCGGTGTGATGCACGCGCACGCAACGGAGTAACCGGGTCATGCGCTCAACCCGGCCTGCGCATCGACGCACAGGCCGGGGGCCGGGGACCGTGTCGCGCGACGGGGCCGATCACAATCATAAGAAGTTGACATGAGCTTCACGACAGAACGGGTTCACGCACACACGTCCGACACGGACGTCTCCAGCGAGGTGTTGAGCTCGTTGATCAATCTTGCGGGACGTCAACGGATGCTCTCGCAGCGCATCGTGTTGAAAGCGATGCTGGCGTTCCAGCAGTTCGACGGCGCGCTGGCGATCGCGCGCGACACGTTAAACACCTTTGCCGACAGTCATACGGTGCTGACGCAAGGCCGCGATGGCTTGCCCGGCCTGTTTTCTCCGGCGCTGCGCGAAGCGTTTCACGGCAGCGGGAAAGTGGCCGCGAAGATCGCGGACTTTATCGCGCTGGCTTCGGCTGCGTTAGAGGCGATCGGGCGCGCGTCACCGCGCGCTGACGATGCGCTGAAGGCGTTGGTCGACTCCGTGGATCCGTTGCTGACACAACTGCACGGTGTCACCGCCGTCTACGAGCAGGAAAGCCGGCGCATAGCGCGCTTGCAGAAGAAGGAGCAGCAGCAACTGATCGAGCGGATCAAGGGGATCGCGAAAGAAGCGCACATCGTGTCGTTCAACGGACAGATCGTGGCGAGCCGCGCGCAAGTGACCGGCCGCGAGTTCGCCGTGGTGGCCGGCGTAATGACGACGATCACAAAAGAGCTGGAAGCCGTGGTGAACGCATTCGTGAAGAAGACGTCGACGGGGTGAGGTACGCAAAGCGGCGGTATTGCCGTATGCTTGGCGTTTTCTTGGTGTCAGGTAAATGTAATGAGTAACGGGTGGCACGTGGTGTGGGCGACCGCCCAGGCAGAATTTTCCGATCTCGGCAGCGTGGCCGACGTCACCCAGGTGCTGATGCGCCTCGGACTCGCATTGATACTCGGCGGCATATTGGGTTTCGAGCGTGAGTTGTCGCGGCGCGATGCCGGCATGCGTACGCATATGATGGTGGCGGTGGGCGCGGCCTTGTTCGTGGTCGTGCCGTTGCAGGCCGGATTTTCGCAGGACAACATGAGCCGGGTGTTGCAAGGACTCGTGTCGGGTATCGGCTTTCTGGGCGCGGGCGCCATCATCAAGCTCAGCGCCGAGCGCGAGGTGCGCGGCCTGACGACGGCGGCGAGCCTGTGGCTGAGCGCGGGTGTTGGCGTGGCGTCTGGGCTCGGGCGCGAAGCCACGGCGATTCTCAGCGTGGCCATCGCGCTCGCCATTCTGTCGAGTGCGCGGCTGTTCAAGGGCCGCGAGCAGGAGGAGAAGTAGATCTGAGAGGGGGGGGCGATCCTACGACGATGCGGACGCGAAGCCCCCACTGCTTTAAAACTTATGCCGCAGCGCGACCCGAACAGCGACCTGCGTACTCGTCGACGAAGGCGCCTGCACGCCAGGAATGAACGCGTTGTCGAGAATCGAGTGAGTCGAATCGCCCGCCACCTTCTGGTACTCGCCCTGCACATAAACGTCGGTGCGCGTCGACAGGTTGTAATCCGCCATCAACCCCACCGAGTGGATCTTCGGCTTCACACTGCCTGACGACGCGCCGTAGTTCTCCATCGTGTACACATACTGGGCGCCGACAAAGAACGCCGGCGTGAACTGGTATTTGCCGTTCACCTCGAAGTTCTGATACTTCAGCGTATTCAACGTCACGCCCGGCGCGGCCAGCGGAATGCCGATATAGCCGTTGCCGGTCGGATTCTTGTAGTTCGAGTTGGTGTACGCAAAACCTGCCGTCGCCGAGCCGAACGTGTAGTTGATGCCGCCGCCGAACACCCGCATGCGTCCGGCGATAAAGCTCGCGTCGTTGGCGGTGATCGCGCCGGTGGAGCCCACGCCCGGATTGTCCGCCTGCATGTAGGCAGCGGCCACCAGCAGGCCGCCGTTCGCGTACTGGCCGCCGAAGCTGTACGCGCGGTTGTTCGCAAAGCTGGTGTCATTGCTGAAGCTGTACACGCCGCCGAACTGGAAGCCCGCGATCTCCGGGCTCGCATACTTCACGCTATTGCCGAGACGGAACGAGTTGTCCGTGTTGTCGTTGTCGTAGGGATGCGCGAAGAGGTAGCCGGCCCAGTTGCCGTTGGCGGTGGTCTGAGCGAGGTAATCGACCACGGAATCGTACTGGCGCCCCAGCGTGACCGTGCCGAAGCGGCTGTCGCTCAACCCCACGTAGGCCTGCCGGCCAAACATGCGGCCACCCTGGCCGAGCCGCCCGGAGCTTACGTCGAAGCCATTTTCCAGTTGAAACACGGCCTTCATGCCGCCGCCCAGATCTTCCGCACCCTTCATGCCCCAGCGGCTGCCTTGCGCGTAGCCGCTCGCCATTTCCCAAACCGCGCCGTGTCCGGCGTTGTTGGTGTAGTCGATGCCTTCGTCGAGTACGCCGTACAGCGTCACGCTGCTTTGGGCGAAGGCCGAGGACGCGGCCAGTGAGGTGAGTGACGTGAGCGCCATGAATGCGGCGGTCGCGATGCGGTTCTTTTTCATCTTGAGCTCCAGACGTTGGTAGTGAGCGGGCCGAATGCCTTCGACGCCCGCTGCTTTTTGGCAAAGCCCGGATTCTGCAAGTTGGGAGGCCGATCGCGAATGAGGCACATCCCTGGATAAACGTGATTTTTTAGAATGTTTGTCCCGCAAATTATTCGCTTGTGGCCAGCGGTGACGCAGAGAAAAATTCCGTCCATGCACCTTTGGCAGACAAGCCATAGCCGAGGGCGATGCGTTTTTCGCACCAATGCTTTTCAGGAGACGACCATGCGACTCGATCGGAATTTTGCTAACGGCCGGTTCAACGAACCCGCGACAGGAACCGCTGGCAGCGAGCTCATCGCCGTCTACAATCCGGCCACGGAGGCCGTCATTGCCCACGTGACGGGCGCCACCGAAGCTGAAGCCATCGCCGCTGTCGAGGCCGCCGCGGTCGCGCAAAAAGGCTGGCGCAAGCTGCCTTCGACCGAGCGCGCGGCTTACCTGCACAAACTCGCCGATGCGCTGACCGAATGCGCGCCGGCCATCGGCGCGGCGCTCGCGCTGGAGTCGGGCAAGAGCGTGGCCGACGCCACCAACGAGGCGATCTACGCCGGCCAGATCACCCGCTATCACGCGGAGTGGGCTCGCCGCATCGAAGGGGAAGTGATTCCGAGCGATGCGCCCGACGAAAACCTCGTGCTGCATCGCGAGCCGATCGGCGTGGTGGCGTGTCTGATTCCGTTCAACTATCCCGTCTACACGTTCATGCGCAAAGTGGCGCCGGCGCTGATCGCCGGCAACACGGTCGTAGTGCGCCCGAGCAACAACACGCCGACTTCCGCATTCGAAATCGCCAAAGCGGTCGAGAAGGCCGGTATGCCCGCGGGCGTGGTGAACATTCTCGCGATGAATCATGCGACCGCAGAAGCGCTCTGCACGCATCCCAAGGTCGGCATGATCACGCTGACGGGCAGCGTCGGCGCGGGCCGCAAGGTACTCGACTACTGCAAGGCGAATATCGCCAAGCCATCGCTGGAACTGGGCGGCAAGACGCCCGCGATTATCGAGGCCGATGCCGATCTGGAGAAAGCCGCGCGCGACCTGGTCGCTTCCAAGACCACGCACTGCGGTCAGTTGTGCACGGCGATCGAACGGGTCTACGTGCAGGAAAGCGTGCATGACCGGTTCGTCGCGCTGCTGAAAAAGCATATGAGCGCGGTGGAAAGCGGCGATCGCAGCGAACAGCCCTCGCTGATGGGGCCGCTCGTCAACGAAGCGTCACGCCAGTCGATTCACGCGATGGTGGAACGTGCGGTCGCGGCAGGCGCGAAGCTCGAAACCGGCGGCAAGCTGCCGCAAGGAAAAGGCTACTTCTACCCGGCCACGTTACTGTCGAACTGCCGCCAGGACATGGAAATCATCCAGGAAGAAACGTTCGGTCCGATCATGCCGGTCGTCAAATACCGCACGCTGGACGAAGCGCTCGAGATGGCCAACGACCATCAATTCGGTTTGTCGTCGGTGCTGTATACGGAGAACTATCGCGGTGCGATGAAGATCGCCAACGGCATCGAGGCAGGCGAGCTGTATGTGAACCGTACGCCGGCCGATCCGTATCAGGGCTTTCACGCCGGCTGGAAACGTTCGGGCCTCGGCGGCGACGACGGCAAGCACGGCATGCTCGAATTCACCCAAACCCGTCTCGTGGTCATGAAGTACTGAAGCTGAACCGGCACGCGCCGCACGTCGAACCCACGGCGCGTGTCTGCCTTGCAACCCAAAGAAGCGCAGCGAACCGCTGCCAGTCCATAACAAACATATTGGAGACCCGGCGGGCCGGTGGGCCGGTGCTGTGTCTCTGAGGAGCGCTCACGTGTCATCCCAACCCGTTCGAACCAACGCATCGCTCGCTTTAGGCGACGAGCAGGCCGCACTGCAAGACAGCAAGACGCAGCGCTATATCCAGCTGATGTTGCTGGTGATCGCAGCCGGCGCGATCTACCCGATTCTGTATCTGCGGCAGGTGTATCAGCCGACCATGCTCGAAGTTTTCCACATCACCGATAGCCAACTCGGCTATCTGTATTCGTCGCTGGGCACGATTTTTCTGGTGAGTTATCTGCCGAGCGGCTGGCTCGCGGACCGCATCGCGCCGCGTCTGCTGATCTGTTTTTCGCTGATCGCCACCGGCGTGCTCGGGCTGTGGTATTCGACCGCGCCGTCTTTTCCCATGCTGATGATGATCTTCGGCGGCTGGGGCTTGTCGACCGGCCTGACGTTCTGGGCCGCCGTCATCAAACGCGTGACGATGATCGCCGGCACGCATGAGCAGGGCCGTTTCTTCGGCTTGCTCGACGGCGGACGCGGCCTGATCGAAGCCATGCTCGCGACAATCGCGATCACGCTGTTCGCATGGATGACGCAAACCAAAGGTGCACCGGTCGCGGCCGGTTTTAAGCTGGTGGTGTACATGTACGCGTTTCTGTGCATTGCGCTCGGCGTCGTGCTCGCGCTTGTCAAAGACCCGCAAGGCACCGAAGACGCAGCCGCCAATCGCGCCGCGCGTCAACGCAACAACGTGCTGGTCGACCTGAAGACGCTCGCGAAGATTCCCGAACTGTGGCTGGTTGCCGCCATTGTGTTCTGCGGCTATCAGGTGTTCTGGGCCACTTACAGTTTCTCTGCGTATCTGCATGAAGGCGAGATCGGCCTGACGGTCGTGATGGCCGGCACGATCACCACGCTCAAGCTGTGGATGCGGCCGATCGGCGGCATTGGTGGCGGCTTTCTGGGCGACCGCTATTCGAAGGTGTCGGTGCTCGTGATCGCGCTCTTTCTCGCCGCGCTGTCGCTCGTGGGACTGATGGCGGCGCCGCGTATTTCGAGCCACGTGCTGCTGGTTTTCCTGGTGTTGTTCATCGGTATTCTGACTTACGCGATTCGCGGCCTGTACTGGTCGCTGCTGGACCGCTGCAATATTCCGGTTGCCACGATGGGCCTTGCGATCGGCCTGATCTCCGTGCTCGGCTATTCGCCGGACGTGTTCCTGCCGCTCATCAACGGTTATCTGACGCAGACGTTCCCGGGCGTCTTCGGCTACCAGCTCTACTTCGGTTATGTCGCCGCCATGGCGGCGCTCGGCGGCTTTGCCGGGCTCGCGCTGAGAAACATGCTCAATAGAAGAGAGGTTGCATAAATGAAAGTTGTCTCGCTCGAAACGCATATCGTCGCCGTACCGCCGCCACACGTGGGCGGCATGTACTGGATCTTCGTCAAGCTCAAGACCGATTGCGGGATTGAAGGCGTCGGCGAAATCTATTCGGCGACGTTCCACCCGAAAGCGATGACTCATATCATCGACGACGTATTCGGCCGCTATCTGCTCGACAAGGACCCGCACCATATCGAGCGGCTCTGGCGCGAGGCGTATTCGAGCGGTTTCACGCAACGCCCCGATCTGACGATGATGGGCGTGGTCAGCGGCCTGGAAATGGCGTGCTGGGACATTATCGGCAAGGCGGCCGGCAAGCCGGTGTACGAGTTGCTCGGCGGCATGGTGAATCAGCGGCTGCGTTCATACACGTACCTGTATCCGAAGAACAGCCGCGGCGAATACGACTACGACGATCCGGATCTGGCGGCCGAATGCGCGGCTGAAAACGTCAAACGCGGGTTCACCGCGGTGAAGTTCGATCCGGCCGGGCCGTACACGGCGTACTCGGGTCATCAGTTGTCGATGGAAGTGCTGGATCGTTGCGAAACCTTCTGCCGGCGCGTGCGCGAAGCGGTGGGCAGCAAGGCCGACCTGCTGTTCGGCACGCACGGGCAGATGGTGCCTTCGTCGGCGATCCGGCTCGCGAAACGCCTCGAAAAATACGATCCGCTGTGGTTCGAGGAGCCGGTGCCGCCGGGCCAGGAAGGCGCCATGGCGCAGGTCGCGCAACACACCAGCATTCCGATTGCCGCCGGTGAACGCCTTACCACCAAGTACGAATTCTTCAAGTTGCTGGAAGCGGGCGCCGCGTCGATTCTGCAGTTGAACGTGGCTCGTGTGGGCGGCCTGCTCGAAGCGAAGAAAGTCGCGACGCTGGCCGAGGTGTACTACGCGCAGATCGCCCCACATCTGTACAACGGGCCGATTGGCGCGGCGGCCAGCATCCAGCTCGCCACCTGCACACCGAACTTCCTGATTCAGGAAAGCATCGGCACGTGGGACGGTTTTCATGCGGCCGTGCTGAAGAAGCCGATTCAATGGGAAGACGGCTACATCATTCCTTCGCAGGAGCCGGGTCTCGGCGTCGAGCTGAATATGGAGGTCGTCAGGCAGCACACGCCTTACACCGGCGAGCGCCTGCATCTGCAGATGGCGGCGCAGCCGGCCGACGTGAAGGATCTCGCGCCGGCAAAGGGTTGAGCGTGGTTTGATCTGGCGAGTTTCACCAATACGCTTTCAATGGATTGAGCGCCGTCTGGCGATATAGAGCATGAACTACGATTACATCATCGTCGGCGCGGGTTCGGCGGGCTGCATTCTCGCCAATCGCCTGTCGGCGTCGGGCCAATACTCGGTGCTGCTGCTCGAAGCAGGCGGCAAGGACAGCTCGTTCTGGTTCAAGATTCCAGTGGGTTTCACCAAGACGTACTACAACGAAACCTACAACTGGATGTACTACAGCGAGCCGGAAAAGGAACTCGACAACCGGCCGATTTATTGTCCGCGCGGCAAGGTGCAAGGCGGCTCGGGCTCGATCAACGCGATGATCTTCGTGCGCGGCCAGCCGCACGATTTCGACGATTGGGCCGCCGCCGGCAACAGGGGCTGGGCGTTTCGCGACGTGCTGCCGTATTTCCGCAAGCTCGAATCGCATCCGCTCGGCAACACGGAATATCACGGTGCCGACGGCCCGATCCGCATCTCCCCGATGAAAGACGCGGTGCATCCGATCTGCCACGTGTTCCTCAAGGGCTGTGATCAGGCGGGCTACCAGCGCAGCGACGACTTCAACGGCGCGCAATTCGAAGGCGCCGGTATTTACGACGTGAATACGCGAAACGGGCAGCGCTCATCAAGCAGCTTCGAGTATCTGCATCCGGTGCTCTCACGCAAGAACCTGCGGGTCGAGCGCGACGTGCTGGTAAGCCGCGTTCTATTCGACGGCAACCAACGCGCGATCGGCGTGAGCGTCACGCAGAACGGTGTCGCACGGCAATTCATGGCGACGCGCGAAGTGATCCTGTCCGCGGGCGCGGTCGATTCGCCGAAGCTGCTGCAACTCTCCGGCGTGGGTGACAGCGCGTTACTGGCGAAGCATCGCATCGCAATGGTCAAGGATCTGCCCGCCGTGGGCCAGAACCTGCAAGATCATCTGTGCGTGAGCTTCTACTACCGCTCGAACATGAAGACGCTGAACGACGAGATGCGGCCGTTGCTCGGCAAGCTCAAGCTCGGTCTGCAATATCTGCTGACGCGCAAGGGACCGCTCGCGATGAGCGTGAACCAGTCGGGCGGCTTCTTCAAGGGCAGCGAACGCGAGGCGCAGCCGAACCTGCAGTTGTACTTCAATCCGCTGTCGTACCGGATTCCGAAGAGCAATAAGGCGAATCTCGAACCTGAACCGTATTCGGGCTTTCTGCTGGCATTCAATCCGTGCCGGCCGACAAGCCGTGGTTCGATCGAGATCGCATCGAATCGCGCCGAGGACGCCGCGAAGATCCGTATCAATGCGCTGAGCACGGAGAAAGACATCAGCGAAGTGATCCAGGGTTGCGAACTGGTGCGCAAGGTGATGGCTTCGCCGGCACTGAAGGCGATTACGGTCGAGGAGATTTCGCCGGGACCGCAGGTGAACACGCGGGAAGGTTTTCTGCAGTACTTCCGCGAGCAATCGGGGTCGATCTACCACCTGTGCGGTTCGTGCGCGATGGGCGACGATCCGCGCACCTCCGTGGTCGATGCGCGTTTGCGCGTGCATGGCCTTGCCGCACTGCGCGTGGTCGATGCGTCGATCTTTCCGAATATCACGTCGGGCAATATCAACGCGCCCACCATGATGGTCGCGGAAAAGGGCGCCGACATGATTCTCGAGGACGCGGCGAGTCAGGCCGCGTACCGTCCCGACGTGGCCGAGCTGGCTGCCGCGGCTTGACGGCGTGATGGGCCCGGCGGTTGTCGGGCCGGCCACCGCACAGTAAGAAACCGCGCCGATGCGATGCCATCGGCGCGGTTTCTATTTCATGCGATGTGGCGTGTGTGACGCGTCGCAATGCCGCTCGGTGCTGCAACGCACGCCTCAATCCTCGTCGCTCATAGGCGCCGATTCCGACGCATCGAGCGCGCGTCCGCTCAACCAGATCTCCTGCTGCAGCCAGTCGCGAAACAGCGCGACGTGTGGCAGATCGTCCTGCTCGCTACGGGTGACGAACCAGTACGACTGATGCCCGTCCACATGCACGTTCAGCACCTGCACGAGTTGGCCTTCCGCGAGTTCGCGCGCGATCATGTGACGGTCGGCGATCGTCACGCCGAGTCCGTCGATCGCGGCGCGAATCGCGTGGTCGAGCAGATCGAATTCGTAACCGCCGCGCGTATCGACGTTTTCAATTCCCGCCGCTTTCAACCAATGCTGCCAGGTGAGATAGCGCTGATCGGCGCTCGCCAGCACGTGCAGCAGCGTGAACTGATTCAGGTCGATCGCCGCACGGCCCGCCTCGCGCGCGAGCAAGGCGGGCGAGCAGACGGCGATATGCCGCTCGCTCATCAATAGCCGGCTGTCCACGCCTTCCCACTCGCCATTGCCAAAGCGGATCGCGCAGTCGAGCACGCCGGATTCCGCGAGGTTATCGTCGACGCGCGTCGACAGACTCAGTTCGAGCTGCGGATGCGCGTCACGCAAGCGGCCGAGACGCGGCATCAGCCAGCGGCTCGTGAAGGTGGGCGGCGCATTGATACGCAGACGGTTGCGGTGAGTTTTCTCCTGCAGCCCGCGAACCGTGAGTTCGATCCGGTCGAACGATTGCTGCAACGCCTGCAGAAGAATCCGGCCGGCGGCGGAGAGTTCCAGATGATGGTGATGACGCTGCAACAGCGTCTCGCCCAGTTGTGCCTCGAGTTGCCGGACCTGGCGGCTGACCGCGCTTTGCGTGACGTTGAGCAGTTCCGCGGCGCGGGTAAAGCTGCCCGTGCGGCCGGCCACTTCGAAGGCTTTGAGCGCATTCAGCGCGGGCATTTTGCGTTTCAAGATGTTCGACCGGGAGGTGAGGCGCGGTAGCGCGATGTCCCGGTATTTTACTGGTTTGCCTGCGCGGCGCCTGCCTGACAAGCGGCGCGCAGGCGGCCCGTCATCAATAAGCAATACAGACCGACTTGCTCTCCGTATAGGTGTCGATGATCGCCTTGCCGTGTTCGCGGCCGATGCCGGACGCCTTGAAGCCGCCGAACGGCATGGCCGGATCGACCATGTTGTGCGTGTTGACCCAGACGGTTCCGGCCTCGATGCCGTCCACCAGCCGCAACGCCTTGTCGAGCTGGTTGGTCCAGACGCTCGCGCCGAGTCCGTACTCGGAGGCGTTCGCCTCAATCAGCACTTCATCGATGTCGTCGTAGGGCATGGCCACCAGCACCGGTCCGAACACCTCTTCCTTGACGACGGAAAGCGGCTTGCGGGTGCGATTGGCGATCACCGTCGGCCGCACGAAGTAGCCGTCGCTCTCCACGCGCGCATCGCGCGACACGATCTCTCCGCCTTCGTCCTTGCCTTGCGCGATCATGCCGGCAACCTTGTCGCGGTGCCGCGCGGAAACCATTGGGCCCATCTGCGTCGCGGCATCGAAACCGGAGCCGAGTGTGATGCCGTCGGCAACGGCTGCGATGCCTTGCACGACTTCGTCATAAATCGAACGTGCGACGTACAGGCGCGAGCCTGCCGTGCAAACCTGCCCATGGTTGAAAAAGATCGCGCTGGCCGCGCCTTCGATAGCCTTGCGCGGGTCGCAGTCGTCGAGCACGATTACCGGGCTCTTGCCGCCCAATTCGAGCGACGCGCGCTTCAGATCGTCGGCGCATTGCCGGCCGATGATGCGCCCGACCTCGGTCGATCCGGTGAACGTGACCTTGTTCACCAGCGGATGCCGGACGAGCGCCGCGCCGGTGGTTTCGCCTCGGCCGGTGACCACGTTGAATACGCCGGCAGGGAAGCCCGCTTCATACGCCAGTTCAGCGAGCCGGATGGCGGTCAACGGCGTTTCTTCTGCCGGTTTGAGCACTACCGTGCAACCGCAGGCCAGCGCCGGGGCGATTTTCCATACCGCCATCAGCAGCGGGAAATTCCACGGAACGATTGCTGCGACCACGCCGGCCGGCACGCGCCTCGTCGACGCGTTGTAGCGCGTGCCCGGCGGGAAGGGAATAGACAGATCGAACGTCGTGCCTTCGATTTTAGTCGCCCAGCCGGCCATATAGCGCAACCATTGCACGCTGCCCGCGACTTCCAGCATCTTCGAGAAGCCGATGAGCTTGCCTTGATTCAGCGTTTCCAGCGTGGCAAGTTCGTCGCTATGCCGCTCCATGAGGTCGGCGAGCTTGAGCAGCAATCCTTCGCGCATGGCCGGCGGCATTCTGCGCCACGCGTCGGATTCGAAGGCGGCTTTCGAGGTTCTAACGGCGTGATCGATATCCGCTTCCGACGCGTCGGGGATCTGCGCGATTGCTTCCGCGGTGGCCGGATTGAAGATCGGGAAGGTTTTGCCCGCGGCGCTGCCGGTCTTTTCGCCGTTGATGAACATGGTATGTGGCAGCGTCACCGCTGGCTTGTGTTCAGTCATGATGTTTTGTCTCCGTTGGGGTTGTGGCCGTTGCGCTAGCCGGAAGGGTTCGTTTGACGCCGGTATGGGTTCGAATGCGGATAAAAGAGCTGCGTTGCACGCCAACGCACTGCTAAAGACGCAGCGCAGATCAGGTTCGCTGCCGCGCCCAACGCATACAGCACAATGAATCCATCGCCGAAAAAGTAGGGAGTGGTCGACAACGCCGCGCCCAACACCATGCCGACGTGATGCGCGAGGCCGGGACAGCTTGCGCTCGATACGCTGTTCGAGCGTGCGCGCAAGTCGACGAGCGCTGGAATCGTCAGGCAGTCGAGAGCCAGAAAGAGAGTCGCCGCGAGCGGGGCGAGCGCGGGATTGTCGCTCGCCGCAAGCGTGCCGATCAGCGCCGCCCGCGCGACGTACAACGCGATCAGCATGCGATTGCCGCGTGAACGGTCGGCGATGAATGCGAGCGCGCAGACTGCGGCAAGCAATAGCGCGATTTGCCAGAGCGGCTGCGCGCCGCTTACGCCGCAAATCGCAAAGAGCTGGAAGCGGGCAAGGCTGCCGCTCGACAGTCCCGCCAGCAGGGCGAGCAAAGCCGTTGCGGCTGAAGGTGGCGCCGTGTTGACCGAGTCGTGCGTGCGGCGATGCAGGTCGTGACGCTGTTTGACGGATGGGCCGAGCACGCACAGTCCATAGAACAACATTCCGATGCCCGTTGCCATCATCAGCACTGCAACGACAGTGCCGTGCGCCGCGCTGTTCAGGTACGCCGGCACACTGTTCGTCGCGGTAAGCGTCGCGATCAACGTCGCGGCGCTCGCCAGCATGGTGTGACGGGCGCATGAGCGTGACATCAGCAGTGGCACGCTCATCATGACCAGCAGCATCAGCGCGCTCATCCACAGCGAAGTAGCGCGCTGACCCATACCGGCCTGCATCAGCAGCGTAGCGCCGCCGCTCGCGAGCCCCACGCATGCCGAACTCGCGCACAGCACGCGCGCGAGGGCGGTGTGCCGCGCACGAGACACGATCGGATCAGTGCTTGCAGCAACCATGATCCGGGAACTTGCCGTCTTCAACGCTGTTCAGATCACGCTCGGCCGGCAGGTCCATGGTCGGGTTCGCCGAGAAGAAGTTGTTCGGCTTGAGCATGAATCCTGCGTATTCCACCGGCATCACCGGGAAGTCCTCCGGCTTGCACACGTGTGTGTGGCCGAAGCTGTGCCACAGCACGATGTCTTCGTTCTCGATGTTGCGGTTCGCTTCGATATAGCGCGGCAGTCCGCCACCGCCTGAATGCTGATTCGGGTAATCGCCGCTGGCATAGCGCTCGGCCGGATCGAACGGCGTGACCCATACGTGACGCGTGGCAAAGCCGCCGCGCTGGCGCACCTTGGAACGTTCATCGGCGAGCATCAGCGGCGAGTCGTTCACGACCAGCTTGTAGCCTGGATTCGCGCCGACGGCATTCTTCACGTTCGGGTTGAAGACCTTCCAGTAGCGGCCGGTGTTGCCGTTCGCGACACGAGCCGCTTCGCTTTCGGTTTTCAACACGCGCTTCGTCGTGTCGAATACGTTGCCGTACGGGTTGGTGTCGCCCATTGGACGAGGCACAAATTCATGTTCGGTCACGGTGTTGTGCTCGCCGTCCACCATCATATGCATGCGGGCATTGAAGAAGTGCTGGTGCGTCGGGCCGCCGAGGTTCTCCGTGATCATGCCGCCCCACGGATAGGTATCGCCGTCGGCGACCGCCGAGGTCTGCACGATGCCGGTCAGCTTGCATTCGAGCTGGATCGTGCCGTCCTGGTAGAGATACCAGTAGAAGCCGTAGTCGTAGTTGCCGACCGTGGCGAAGAAGGAAATCACGAGACGACGCGAGCGGCGCATTTCGAACACACCGGTGCGGAATTCATAGTGCTTCCACAGCGTGCCATAGTCTTCTTCGTGCATGCAGACGGCGTTTTTCATCACGAATGCATTGCCGAAGTCGTCCGCGGACGGAATGTCGAAATAGCGAATCGTGCCGAGGCAATCGCAACCCAGTTCGAGCTGGTTCGCGAGTTTGCCGAGACCGTATTCGCCGGCGTCGAAGGCGCTTTTCCAGTAGTGGTTGGTGCTCGGGTCGGAGTAGGGCACGCACATTTCCGTGACGCTCGCACGGTAGATGATCGGTCGCGCGCTCTTGCCGTCGTCCCACGAAAGTTGATGCAGGACGAGTCCTTCACGCGGCGTAAAGCCGACGCGAAAGTTCCAGTTCTGCCAGTTCACGTGCCAGCCGTCGATCGTAAAGCTCGGGCCGTCGGGCTGGTTGATCGAGAGCGGTTTGAGCGTGCTGCGCGGCTCGCCGAGGCTCGGCGTGTCGTAGTTGTGTTTGGCGCGCGGAATCGGAATGATGCGGCCGTCGTCCACGAGTTCGATCACCTTCTTTTCGAGCAGATCGACCACGGCGAGCACGCCTTCAATAGGATGCGCATAGCCGTTATCGGTCAGCGTTTCGCGGTAGTAGCTCACGCAGCGCACGAGACGCCGGCCGTTCTCGTTCTCGCGATCGAAACAGCCCGCCGAGAACGGATCGACCTGAACGCGTTCCAGATCTTTTTCGCTGAGGCCGCGTTTCATCACGGCTACGCGCCATGCTTCGTCACTCTTGACGATCTGTTCCGCGTTCATGAAGTCGTCGATCATGATCGGCGGCTGGCCGTAAGGCGCCTCGCCGAATGGCATGACGCGGCGCGCGGCGATCTTCTTTTCTCTCAGGTCCACCTCGAATTCGATCGTCGCGCCATTCGTCCGATCGATTGCAAGCACGAAGGCTGTCCGCGAAAAATACTCGCCGGTCTTGAACGCCACGACTTCGGCTTTCGGCGGCTCGCGCAGTTCCACCATTGGAAAGCGCGCGTGCGAATCGAGTTTTTCCGCGGCTTTCACGAGATCGCACGCTAGTTGCATTTCTGCGCCGCTCAGCGGATCGAGCGGATGAACGGGGACGTGAGCGGCTTTCGTGGCATTCGTGTTCATAAGATTCCCGTAAGGAGTTGCTGGACCGGACAGCGTGCTCGCGAGGCAAATGGCGCGCGGCAATCGCTGAGTCGATGGCAAATCGTAGGAACCCAATATTATTTTCGCGCTTGCTTATCGCGCCAAATGAACGATAAAGTGCGCCAAGAGGAATGACTCGGGCAACACATCAGCGAAGACTGAGGAGGAGACGCTCAACATGAAAAAAGTCACGCTCAATGGCAGTTTCCCGATGATTCGCGCCGCGGTCATGGGACCGGTTGTGCGCGCTCTCGACGCATCGGGCGCGCAATGCGACGCGCTGCTGGAGGAGTTCGGCATGAGTCGGCGGCTCTTGTCCAATCCGTATGAAATTCTGCCGCTCACGCGTTATGTGGCCGCGTTCGAACGTGCCGCCGAAGTGCTCGGCGAGTCCGCACTCGGCTTGCGCCTCGGCAGCGAATTACAAGTGACGGAACTCGGGCCGGCGGGTCTGGTGTTCTTTTCGTCCCCCACCTTGAACGCGGCGTTGCGCAAGTTTTCGCTCGCGCTCGCGTCGTGGCAGAACACCACGACCTGCGAATTGCTACGCGACGACGAATGGCCGATGTGGACTTATCAGATCGCCAGTCCGCAAATCTGGCCGCGCCGGCAGGATGCGGAATACAGCCTCTCGACCATGTGCCATATGGTCCGGCTGGTGAGGGGCGCAGCGTGGAATCCGGTCGAAGTCCATTTCGAGCACGCAGCGCCCGCGGATATCAAACCGTATGCGCGAATCTTTCGTGTGCCGGTGCGCTTTCAGCAGCCTTTCAACGGGATGATTCTGCGTCCGCAGGATCTCGACGCACCGCTCAAGAGCGCCGATTCGCAAATGGCGCGCATGATGGAGCGCCACGCGACCGACCTGATTGCACGCGATGCGATGCCCCACAGTATCGTCGAGCAGGTTCGCGATCTGGTTACGCGACGTCTCGCGCACGAAAAGCTGATCGTCGCCGACATTGCGAAAGATCTCGGTCTCTCGCACCGCTCGTTGCAGCGGCACCTTGCGGAGCAGGGCACGTCCGTGCGGCAAATCCTGCGCGAGGAGCGGCAGCGCAGTGTGGAGGGGCTGCTCGAACGGGAAGAACTCACCAATGCGGCGATCGCCCGCGCTGTCGGTTATGCCGATGCGACCGTCTTGTGGCGCGCCACGCGCAACTGGAAAAAACAATAGCGCCGGACCTCATGGCACTTTCTTTCATTGTGAAAGCATCGTGCAGGCCAGATGTTGCCGCGCGAAAATAGTTCAGGTTCCTAAATATTCACGGCAAGCCGCTGAATTCTGGCTTCCCGGCGCATTGGCGCACATTATCGAAAATTTGGCGCGGTTCGCGAAGTCGCTTTATTTTTTAGCTACCTACCATGCGCTCACACCGAAGCTTCGGACGTCGGTCAACCGGGTGCCTGGATCAGCCGTGCTGGGGTTCAGGACGTGTTCCAGACTAGCCAACACAACAGAGGCAGCGATGAGTGAACCTTATTCTCCGACCCGTGCGGTCGACGCGGAGAACGCCGTGGAATTGAAAGGCAATACGCTGGGCCTGTGGCAGATCGTTTTCCTCGTGATTTCGGCGGCCGCGCCGCTGACCGGCATGCTCGGCGCGGTGCCGCCCGCGATCAGTCTGGGTAACGGCGCGGGCATTCCGGGCGCGTTCGTGGTTGCGGGCGTGGTGCTGCTGATCTTCAGCGTCGGCTTTGCTTCGATGAGCCGGCACGTGGTGCGAGCCGGTGCGTTCTATGCGTACATCACCGCCGGACTCGGGCGGCCGTTGGGCATGGCCGGCGCGCTTGTCGCACTGATGTCGTACACGTTCATCCAGATCGCGCTGTACGGACTGTTTGGATTCTTCTGCACCGTGATTCTCTCGCCGCTGTTGCATACCGGCTTACCCTGGTACGGCTATTCGTTGATCTGCGTAGCGGTGGTGCAATTCACCGGAATACGCGGTATCGATCTGAATAGCCGCCTGCTCGGCGTGCTGATGTGTCTTGAACTGGGCATTCTGCTGCTGCTCGCGATCGCGATCGTCGTGCATGGCGGCGGACCCAACGGCCTCACGCTCGCGCCGTTCACGCCGCAACATGTGTTCAGCGGCCACCTCGGCATTGCGGTGATGTTCGCGTTTGCGTCGTTCATCGGCTTCGAGGCCACCGCGATTTACGGTAAGGAATGCCGCGATCCGAAAGTGACGGTGCCTCGCGCGACGTACGTATCGGTCATGCTGATTCTCGTGTTCTTCGCCTTTGTTACGTGGACGATTGTCTGCGCGTACGGTCTTGCCGATGTGGTCACGGTCGCCACCAAACAGCCCGGCGATTTCTGGTTCATCCAGTCCGGCAAATATCTGGGCGGAGCGGTGACGACGGTGATGAGCTTTCTGCTGCTCAGCAGTATCTTCGCGAGTCTGTTGTCGTTTCATAACACGCTGGTGCGTTATATCCACGCGCTGAGTCTCGAGGGCATCCTGCCGCAAGTGCTTACCCGCGTGCACGAAAAGTACCGTTCGCCGTATAGGGCGAGCTATCTGCAAACGCTGTCCGTTTGCGTGCTGCTCGGGCTTTTCATCGCGGCGGGCAGCGATGCGTTCAACATCGTGTTCAGCTGGAGCTCCGCGCTCGGCACGATCGGCATTGTGATGTTGCAGGCGGTGACGAGTTTTTCGGTGATCGCGTTCTTCCGCAAGACGCGTAAGGACACGCGCGTATGGCACTCGTTCGTCGCACCGCTGGTGGGTGGTTTGGGTCTGCTCTATATCGGCGTGATTCTGGTGCGCAATCTCGACGCGCTCAGCGGCTCCGATAGTCCGATCGTCAAATCCTTTCCGTGGATCGTATTCACGGTGGCGTGCGTCGGCGTGGTGATCGGTCTCATTCTGCGCAGGAAGCGCCCGGATATCTACGCGCGCTTCGGCCAGTAATCGCGTCGCTCGACTACCACTCTCCTTACTTCCCGGCAGGAAAATCATGGCAGACAATTTCGTCAAGCGCCCGGCGCTTGCGCTGGCCGCGCTCGGCCTTGCGATGGGCGCGCACGCGCAATCTTCGGTGACGCTTTACGGCACGGTCGACGCCGGTGTCGTCTACACGAACAACCAGCAAACGACGCTCGCCGACGGCAGCACCAACGGGCACGCGAACTACCAGCTGGCGGGCGGCAATCTGGTGCCGTCGCGCTGGGGCTTGATGGGCACGGAGGACATTGGCGGCGGGACGAGCGTCAACTTCGCGCTGGAGAACAGCTTTCTGATCGGCAACGGCGCGATGCTGCAATCGAATACGCTGTTCAACCGCAATGCGTGGGTCGGTTTGAACAACGGCACGTATGGGGCGTTGACGTTCGGGCGTCAATACGATCCGTTCTCGGACTATATGGGTGCGTACGCGTCGAGCAACAATTGGGCGACGCTATACGGTTCGCATTTCGGCGACATCGACAACCTGAACGAAGCGTTCAACTTCAATAATTCGATCAAGTACATCAGTCCGAGTTTCGGTGGCTTCACGCTGGGTGGCCTGTTCAGTCTGGGCGGCGTGGCGGGTCATTTTTCGCAGAACAAGGGGTGGGCGCTGGCGGCGAATTACGTGCAGGGACCGTTGTCGCTGAGCGCGGGGTATCTGGAGTTGAATCAGCCGTTGCAGGCGGCGTTGGGCGGCACCAGCAGCTATATCGGCGATCTGAGTTGCGCTAACGCGGACGCGTCGTATTGTCTGTTGCAGGATGCGAGCAAGGTGCGCATTCTTGGGGCAGGGGGGGCGTACGCGTTCGGCAAGGCGAGTGTAGCGGTGACTTATACGCACACACGGCTGTCGCAAAGCCAGTACTTCGCGAGTGCCGCGCGGCCCGCGGGAGCCGATGTTTCGTTCGATATTGCCGAGTTGAACACGACTTATATGGTTGCACCGGATTTGCAGCTTGGGCTGGCGTATATCTTCAATGATGCCGAACCGGGCGGCGGGGCTTCTACCCGGGTGCACCAGGTCAATCTTGGCGCGGTGTACAGCCTCTCGAAGCGCACCGCTGTCTATGCCGTGGCGATCGGGCAAAAGTCTTCAGGGGCCGGGTTGGGAGTGGATCCGGCGACAGGAGGGACGGAGAATCTGGCGCAGATTCCCAATATCGTCAATTCGGATACGGATCGGCAGGTTTCGGTGATTTTGGGGCTGCGGCATAACTTTTGATGCACCCCGGCCAAGGCAAAAACCTAAGCTAATCCGCCAGCCTTTTATCAGCCAAAGCATTCTGACAATCGGCGATCACCTGCCTGACGAGCCTGGCCTGAGGGTCCAGCTCGTCCGTATCAAGAATCTCCTCGACCGCGTCTCTAGCCCAATCGGTTTCGACAAACTGTGCGTGCCGCCGCGCAATCTCCACCGCGGTGGCCGACAGTTTCGCGATACTCAGCCAGTCGGCCTCGCGCGCGCGCCGGTCGAGCCATTTGTGGGCCGCCTGCACGTGAAACGCCGCGTCGGGCCAGTCCTCATTCAGGTAATAAGCGCCAAGACTGCCGCATGTGAGCCAGCACAACAGCTCCAAACGGTCTCGTGGACTCAGATGATGGCGTACATCACTCATGGCGACGCTCGCTGCTGTAAATTGCGTTCCGGTGAGGACGGCGAGCCGCCATCCTCCGCTTTGATTGAACAATATCACGCAGAATTCAAGCGCGGCAATTCCTGACGTTCCCTGGCGTGCCGGCGCCACAGCAGGCACGCCAGCTGACTCGCGGGCCTGCTGCGCTAGCGGGTGGCGACGATGAACAGCCGCGGAAACGGCAACAGCACCGTGCCGTCGGCGAGCGCCGGATAAGCCTCGGCGATCGCGTCGCGGTATCGCCGCAGGAAGGCGGCTTGCCCGGCGGCGTCGAGTTCGGCGAGGAAGGGCCGTAGCGCGCTGCCCTTGAACCATTCGACCACCGCGTCCGTGCCGCCCGCAAGCGGGTGGTGGTAGACGGTGCGCCACACGTCGACCCGCGCGCACAGCGGCTTGAGCAACGCGTAGTACCAGCCGGCGTCGTAGCGCAGGGTGCGCTCGAGGCCACTCAGTCTGGCAGCCCACGGGCCGTCCGCAGCGATTTCGCGCAGCAGACGGTGTGCGGGCTCGTCCAGGTTGTCCGGCATCTGCACGGCGAGACTGCCGCCCGGCGCGAGCTTCGCCACGAGCGACGGAAACAGCCGCTCATGATCAGGCACCCATTGCAGCACCGCATTGGCAAGAATCAGGTCATAGGGCCCATGCGCGTCCCACGTGGCAATGTCGCTCACCTCGAACTGGAATTGCGGCAGGCGCTTGCGGGCCGCCTCGATCATGTCCGGCGAGCTGTCCATGCCGCTGACGACGGCGCCCGGCAGACGCGCGGCGAGCGCTTCGGTCGAGTTGCCCGGGCCGCAGCCAATGTCCACCGCGCTCCGTACGTCCGTTGCCGGCACGGCCGCCAGCAGATCCCTGACCGGACGCGTGCGCTCGTTTTCGAACAACACGTATTGCTTTGCTTGCCAATCCTGCTTCGACGTCATCTGTTGCTCCTCGTGTGCGTGATGGCCGGACCGGTTGTCGGGGACTCCGTCTGGACCGTGCCCCGAACCGATCCAATCCGTTCATTTTCAGTGGCGCCGAGCGCGGAGTAAAATGAATTTATCATTCCGATTCCTTCATTTTTCTAATGAAAATCGACACGCTCGGTGTCCAGGCATTCGTCGCCATTGCGGATCGCGGCAGCTTCCAGAGCGCCGCCGATTCATTGCACGTCACGCAAACGGCGATTACGCAGCGTCTGCGCAAGCTCGAAACTTACCTCGGCGTCACGCTGATCGAGCGGACCACGCGATCCATGGCGCTCACCAAGATCGGGCGCAGTTTTTTGCCGCAGGCGCGCCGCCTGCTCGGCGAACTCGCCGACGCGCTGGTGGAAATCCGCGAGACGGGCGAGGCGCGGCGTGGCGACGTGTCGATCGCCTGCGTACCGACGGTGGGCGTGCAGTATTTGCCGCGCATTCTGCAGGCCTATTCCGCGCGCTACCCGCATAACCGGATCAGGATTCTCGATCACGCTTCGGCTGCGGTGGAGGAGGCCGTGCTGCGGCGGGAGGTGGAATTCGGCATCAATATTGCGCGCGAGGCGCATCCGGATCTGGTCAGCGTGCCGCTCACGGAGGACCGCTACGTCTTGATCTGCCATGAAGATCATCCGCTCGCGAAGCGGCGCCGCATTGCCTGGCGGCAACTGCAATCCTATCCGCTGATTCTCGCGGGCGAGGTGAGTGGCAACCGCGCGTTACTCGATGTCGCACTGGAGTCGAGCGAGCTGGCCTTGCGCTCCTTTTACGAGGTCCAGCGCAGTTCGACCGCTGTCGGCCTGGTCGCGCAAGGTGTGGGCGCGGCCGTGGTGCCGGCGCTCGCGCTCCAGAAGGGCGCGTATGCGACGGTGCGCACCGTCGAGCTCACGCAACCCGTCGTGTCGCGCACACTCGTCCTCGTGGCGCGCAAGACCGCGCAGTTGT
Organism: Paraburkholderia sp. RL17-383-BIF-A; assembly: GCF_046028015.1. Taxonomy (NCBI): domain Bacteria; kingdom Pseudomonadati; phylum Pseudomonadota; class Betaproteobacteria; order Burkholderiales; family Burkholderiaceae; genus Paraburkholderia; species Paraburkholderia sp. RL17-383-BIF-A. The sequence goes on from NZ_JARESR010000023.1 coordinate 95,481, forward strand.
CGCCGGCGGCGCAGGCGCTCTACGACATGATTCTCGAGCAGGCGACGCTCAAAGCGTGAAAGCGTGAAGCCGTGAAGCCGTGAAGCCGTGAAGCCGTGAAGCCGTGAAGCCGTGAAAGCGGCGACGGCCAGGAAGCAAGGTCGTCAGGCCGCGTTCCGCCTGCGCGTCTCCACTTCACTTAAGCGTAACCCGTTGGTTGCTCGACGAAAGCGCCACCCACTCGCCTATGCGACGCGATGTCACTCTCACGGAGCCAAGGTATGCGGAACAATCCGTTGCCGCTCGACCGGCTTCGCGGATATTTTCGCGATCCTGATTATCCAGATCGCACTGATCATGCCGGTCGTCGTTAGTGACGGGCAGTTGGGCGCCTGCTCAATGACTTTCTTATTCAGCTTGCTTTGTTTCGGAAAGCCAATCGTCTTTCAATTTCATAAGCGCAAATTGAGTTTTAACCGGCGCAGCATTGTGTTGTGAAGACGATCAGTTGAACATAGCGCCCGCGTCACCACCCACATTGTGAGGATAGAACTGAATGCAAAGTAACAAAAAAATGGCGCTGCGGCTTGGCGCGATTGCGGCTGTGGTATCTCTGAGTGTGTCATCCGCGTTTGCTGTTGTTAGCGAGCCCGCGCCGAATCCGTTTTTTTCGTCGAAGACCTATGCGTTGACTCACGTCGATCCGGCAGCTACCGACGTCGCACCCTATCCTCTAACGCGCGGCACGTTCCACATCGACCCGGCCAAAGAGCCACGCGTGATTCGCGGCCCCGTCAACATCATGACGCTCGAGTCCACATCGAAAGACTTTATGTGGGGAGTGTCGAGCGAAGGTGCGACGTACATCGACGTCTCGAACGGCGGATTCAGGGAAGTCGCGCGCATCACGCCGCCGGGCGTCAAGGTGATCGAGCCTGCAGTGCTCGGCAAGGTGCTGGATCAGCATTTCGCTAACGTCGATCAGGTGAAGGACGCCGTCTTCAACCGGCTGGGCCTCGATCAGACGCGCGTGGGCAATGGCATCTACGGTCTGGTCGACAAGGACAACCGCGTCTACTACAACACCGCGGACGGCCGGATCTTCGTCTATGGCCTGAAGGATCCGCGCAATCCCGCAGCGGGTATCGAAGTGGTCGCATCGCGCGATCTGAGCAAAGATGTGCTGACGGGCCAGCACGGCTTCTCCGGCAAGGAAGGCATCATGGGTCTGAATCTGACTTATGACGGCAAGCTCGTCGTGCTGGGCAACAACTCGGTCTCCGTGATCAACCGCGATCTGAGCGGCCAGGCGCACACCATCCACCTCGACGAGAACGAGTTCGTCAGCAATTCGGTTGCGGTCGACGACAGGAACGGCCTCTATTTCGCCTCCGACAAGAAGATGCACAAGGTCGTCTGGACGGGGACCAAACTCTCCAACGACGCGTCTGACGGCGCGTGGAGTTCGCCATACGACACGGGCGACTGGATGCCGACAGTCAAGTTCGGAACCGGAACCGGCTCGACGCCGACCTTGATGGGCTTTGGCAAAGATGACGACCGGCTCGTCGTGATAACGGACGGCGCGGATCGCATGAAACTCGTGGCGTTCTGGCGCGACCAGATTCCCGAGGGCTTCAAGAAACAGTCGGGCACGAAATCGAACCGGATCGCGGGCCAGATTCTCGTGACTGCCGGCTTGCCGTCGAGCACGAAATACATCCAGTCCGAGCAGTCGGTGGTTGTCAACGGATATGGCGCATTCGTGGTCAACAACATTGCCGAGCACGGCGAAAAGGACAAACTGGTCGACGTCCTGTCGCTCGGTCCGATCAACAAGCCGGCGCATGGGGCCGAGCGTATCGACTGGGATCCGGCGAAGCATCAGTGGAAGTCGGCGTGGACCAACGCTTCGGTGGTGTCGATCAGCATGGCGCCGACCATGAGCGGCCCTTCCGGCATTGTGATGACCAATGGCTACTACGAGAAAGACGGCTGGGAAATGGACGGCCTCGACTGGAATACCGGCAAGGTCGTGTATCGCGCGATTTTCGGCAAGTCCAATTGGGGTAACGGCGGCTACGCTCAACCGCAACTGTTCCCGAACGGCGATTTGCTGTTCAACAGCATCGGCGGGCCGATCCGGATTCGGAATCAGTAAGCGGTAGAGGCAATCAAGACAGTGTATCGGCGCGCGCAATCGGCAGATTGATTGCGCGCGCCCTGTTTTTATGGGCTTTCGATACGCCCATGCCCACGCATATGCATCGTTGTTTTCAGCCGAAATCGGTCGAACGCGACAATGCCTCCCACGTTTCAATCTCCGCGTTCAGTGCAGCGAGCTTCGCTTTCACCAGATCGAACGCGTCGTTGCCGAGCAGCAGGTGCACCGGCGGATTCTCCGCTGCGACGATCGTCAACAGTGCTTGAGCCGCTTTGCGCGGATCGCCGGCCTGCTTGCCACTCTTCGCCTCGCGCGCCTCGCGGATCGGGTCGAACAGGGCGTCGTAGTCGGCAATGCTGCGGCCAGCGCGGATCATCGAGCGGCCGGCCCAGTCAGTGCGGAACGACCCGGGCGCGACGGCCGTCACCTTGATGCCAAAGCCTGCCACTTCTTTCGCCAGCGTCTCGGTGATGCCTTCGAGCGCGAATTTGCTACCGCAGTAGTACGCAATGCCGGGCAACGTGATGAAGCCGCCCATCGAGGTGATATTGATGATGTGACCCGAGCGACGCTCACGCATGGCCGGCAAGACGGCCTTGATCATCGCCACCGCGCCGAACACGTTGACGTCGAATTGCCGGCGTATATCGTCGAGCGGCGACTCTTCCAGCGTACCCTCGTGCCCGTAACCCGCGTTGTTGACGAGGACGTCGATCGGGCCGACCGTTTGCGTGATCGCCGCGACGGCGGGCTCGATGGCGTCGAACTCCGTCACGTCGAGCACGATGGCGTGGGCCCGTCCAGCCGCCAGCGCCATGAAGGCGTCGCGCGCGGCCTGATTGCGCACCGTGCCGACGACGATATGGCCCGCGTCGAGCGCAGCCTGCGCGAACGCGCGGCCGAAACCGGAACTCACGCCGGTGATCAGAAACGTTTTGCTCATGATGATCCACTCCTTTGTTTATCCGCCGTCACGCGGCGCCTTCGGGCGAAAGCGCACGGCGTTGACGGAAGCCAGCCCAGGACTGCATGGTAGGGGCGGCCAGGTCCGGTGCGAATGCCGGTTCGTCTGCGGTGATTGCCTAATCCTATGAGTCGATGGATTTTCCAGCGCGGCGGTGGCACATTGCCGTCTGGTTATGCATGTTTTGGAAGGGGCTCAAAAGTGACGGCCAAACACCGTAATCCAGGCGCGCGGCAACGCATGGTGGCCTTGCTCGAAAATCTCGCGCCGGTGGAAGGCTACAACCTCACCGTGTTGCCCGACGTGCGCTTTTTGCGTTCGAACCGGCCGCTCAGTCGCACGCCCGTGCTGTACGACCCCGGCGTGGTGATCGTGTGCCAGGGCCGCAAACGGGGCTTTCTCGGCAATACGGTCTACGTGTACGACGCGCAGCACTATCTGGCCGTCTCGGTGCCGGTGCCGTTCTCGATGGAAACCGAAGCGAGCGAGGCGGAGCCTTTGCTCGCGATCTATTTGCGCCTCGACTTCAAGGTGGCGGCCGATCTGATGCTGCAACTCGACGAGCGGAACGCGGGCGTGCGAGCCGAGCCGCTCGGCATGATGTCGACCCCGCTCGATGCGAAGTTGAGCGCTTCAGTGCTGCGTTTCCTGGAAGCGATGAGCGTGCCGCTGGAGGCCGAGCTGCTCGGGCCGGCGCTGGTGCGCGAAATCTATTTCCACGTGCTGACGGGTGAGCAGGGCGGGGCGCTGCGCGCCGCCCTGACCGCGCAAGGACAATTCGCGAGGATCGCCAAGGCCATCCGCAAGATTCACGCGTGTTATGGCGAGCCCCTGGGCGTCGAGCAACTGGCGCTGGAAGCGAACATGAGCGTGCCCACCTTCCACTTTCACTTCAAGGCAGTCACGCGCTCGTCGCCCATGCAATATCTGAAGTCGACGCGACTTCATCAGGCGCGCCTGCTCATGGTGAGAAACGAGATGACGGCAGCGCTAGCGTGCGCGCAGGTGGGTTATGAAAGCGCTTCCCAGTTCAGCCGCGAATTCAAGCGCTTATTCGGCCGCAGTCCGGTCGAGGAGGCCGACCGGTTGCGCAAGACCTTCGCCATGCCGCCGCCCGCGCCGGGCTCGATCTTTGTCGCTTCGCACTGAGCACAGCTGGCCCGGTGCGCACGACGCAAATCGTGCCTGTCGGCTTCAGCACGCCGCCGATACAGTTTGAACCCATGCTACAGATCCTCGGCAAGACCTCGTCCATCAACGTCCGCAAAGTCCTGTGGACGTGTGCGGAACTCGCGCTTCCATTCGAGCAGGAAGACTGGGGCTCCGGATTTCGCGCGACCGGCGTGCCGGAGTTCCTCGCGCTGAATCCCAACGCGATGGTCCCCGTCATCAAGGACGGCGAGTTCGTGTTGTGGGAGTCGAATTCGATCATCCGTTACCTCGCCGGCCGCTATCAGGGCGAGTCGTTGTATCCCGTCGACCCTCGCGAGCGCGCCCGCTGCGATCAATGGATCGACTGGCAGGCGAGCGAATTGAACCGCTCGTGGAGCTATGCTTTTCTGGCGCTCGTCAGGCATTCTCCGGCCCACCAGGACCCGCGGCAGATCGAGCTGTCTTGCGAGAACTGGGCGAGGCATATGGCCGTGATCGAAGGTCAACTGGAACAGACTGGCGCGTTCATCGCGGGAGAGACGTTTTCGCTCGCGGACATTCCGATCGCGCTGTCTATCAACCGTTGGCTTGAGACGCCGTTGCAGCACGGCGATTTGCCCGCGGTCGCCGCCTATATGGCGCGTCTTGCCCCGCGCGAAGCTTACCGAACGTATTGCCGCAACGGCACACCGTAACGTCCGCGAGTGACCGCGGCGGGCTTTGCACACGCGCTCGCGGACACCTGCGCCGCTTACAAAAACCATGCACGGTGCTTGCGGATTCCTGCCTGTGCAAGCGCTTCTGCGTGGCACGCCCCGAGTCGCCTACAATGGCCGCTTTTGCGACACCGATTGAAGGTTCCACGATGCGGGTATCGAAAGTTGCGCTGGCGTTACTGACAGCGTGTTTCACTCTGAATGCGAGTGCCGAGATGACGGCCGCCCAGTACAAAAAATGGGCGCATGCCGATAACAACTCGATCTACGCGGCGTACATCACCGGCACGATCAATGCGTTCGGCTGGGCGAATGGAGATCTGGTGGCGAAGAAGCGTCCGGCGCTCTTCTGCCCGCCGCAAAATCTCGCGATCGGCAACCAGAACGTCTATCCGTTGCTCGACGAGTTTTTCAACAATCACCCGAGCATTTCGGACGACTTTCCGATCGGTCTCGCGATTCTCCGTTCGCTGCAGGGCGCGTTTCCCTGCTGAGGCCGAGCGGGACTGCGTGGCTCGCGCGGCTCAGGCTGCGGCCGGAGCTTCGCGCTCGCAGCATTTCGCGTAAGCGTTCTCCATGCCCGGCAGAATCTCCACGATCTCGACGCAGCGGCCCTGGAACGCGCCCGGCCAGCAGACGTCAACGAGGCGGGGCCACCGTCGGCCCCACCGTCTGTCAAACCTGAACGAGCTTCGGAATCTGCACGTCCGGATTGACGTCCGCTTCATAATCCACGCCCGCGATTTCGAAGCCGAACAGACGCAGGAAATCCGTCTTGTAGCCGGTGAAATCGGTGAGTTCGTAGATATTGTCGTTGGTCACCTGAGTCCAGAGCGCCTGCACGCGGTCTTGCACTTCAGGATCGAGTTCCTTGTAGTCCGCGCGCAGACGTCCTTCGTCGTCGAGATGCGGCGCCGTGCCGTACAGGCTGTCCTTGTACAGGCCGTAGACCTGTTCGATGCAGCCTTCATGCGTGCCTTTTTCCTTCATGACCTTGAAGAGCAGCGACAGATACAGCGGCATCATCGGGATCGCGGAGCTCGCCTGGGTGACGACCGCCTTGAGCACGGAGACGCGCGCATCGCCGCCTTTGGCCGCCAGCTTCTCGCGAATGCCGAGCACCTTCTGGTCGAGGTCTTTCTTGGCCGCGCCAATCGAGCCGTTCCAGTAGATGTCGTGGGTGATCTTTTCGCCGAGGTAGGTGAACGCGGTGGTCTTCGCGCCGTCCGCGAGCACGCCGGCTTCGAGCAGGGCGTCGATCCACATCTGCCAGTCTTCGCCGCCCATTACCGCGACGGTGTGGTCGATTTCGTCCTGCGTGGCGGGTTCGAGCACGGTTTCCTTGATGACTTCCTTGTCCGTGTCGATGCCGCGCAGATTCACGGCACGGCCGACCGGCTTGAGCGTCGAGCTGAACACTTGGCCGCTTTTCGGATGCGTGCGCTTGGGCGCGGCGAGGCTGTAGACGACCAGATCGACCTGGCCGAGATCGCGCTTGATGACTTCGATGGTGCGCTGCTTGACTTCGTCGGAGAAGGCGTCGCCGTTGATGCTCGTGGCGTACAGGCCTTTCTCCGTGGCGAATTTCTCGAAGGCGGCGGTGTTGTACCAGCCGGCCGTGCCCGCCTTGGTCTCGCTGCCGGCGCGCTCGAAGAACACGCCGAGCGTCGCGGCGTCGGAACCGAACGCCGCGCTGATGCGGGCGGCGAGGCCGTAGCCCGTTGATGCGCCGATCACGAGCACCTTCTTCGGGCCGTTGGCGATGGGGCCGCGTGCCTTGACGTACTCGATCTGTTCCTTGACGTTGGCCTCGCAGCCGGTCGGATGGGTGGAAACGCAGATGAAGCCACGCACGCGCGGTTTGATGATCATGAAGCACCTCTTGTCGGAATTGGCGACATTATAGTGGGCCTCGATTGATGCGGGCGCACCGCGCGGGGTTGGCCCCTTGCGACGCGCTGGCGCCACAAAAATCGGCCGCCGCCGCGCATCTTGGTAGGATTGCGCCTTTCCAAGCCGACTCGAAGCTAGCGTGAAGCGCCTGATCCCCTCATTTCTGGAGACCCTTGAAAAAGGGCTGACTCTGGCGAACCCCCTGATCGCCCAAGCCTTGTGGCACGTGCGCCATCCTACCTGGCGCGGCGTGCTGAAGGCTTGCGCGGCGCTGCCGCTGCTGTTCGTGCTGTATGTGCTGATCCTGATCCCGTTCACGCCGGGCATCGGCGACATCCGCAAGGCCAAGGTCGAGCAGCCGGCGCAGATTCTGTCGGCGGACGGCAAGCTGCTGGCGGAATTCAAGCCCTCCAACCGCGAGTGGGTCAAGCTCAAGGACATCTCGCCCAACGTGGTGAATGCGCTGATCGCCACTGAAGATCACCGCTTCTACCAGCATTGGGGTCTCGACTGGCGGCGCACGGCCTCGGCCGCGCTGCACACCTTTTCCGGCGACCGCCAAGGCGGCTCGACCATTACGCAACAGTTGGCCCGCAATCTCTATCCCGACGAAATCGGCCGCGCGCCGACGCTCACACGCAAGCTCAAGGAAGCGATCACGGCGTTCAAGATCGAGGCGCTCTACACCAAGGACGAGATTCTCGAGACCTACCTGAACACGGTGCCGTTCCTCTACAACGCCTACGGCATCGAGATGGCGGCCCGCACCTATTTCGACAAATCGGCCTCCGATCTGACCGTGCTGGAAAGCGCCACGCTCACCGGCATGCTCAAGGGCAATAGCTATTACAACCCGGTGATCAACCCGGAACGCGCGTTGCAGCGCCGCAATACGGTGCTCGGGCAGATGGTCAAGTACGGCAAGCTGACGCCGGCGGCCTATGCCACGCTCAGCCGCCGGCCGTTGCACATCGATTTCGAGCGCCAGACCGAGCCGCCCGGACCCGCGCCGCACTTCGCGCAGCAGTTGCGCAAGTGGCTCGCCTCATGGGCGGATCGCAACGACTACAACATGTACGCCGACGGGCTGGTGGTGCGCACCACCATCGACTCGCGTCTGCAGACCATGGCCACTCAAGCCGTCACCTTGCAGGGCAACCAGTTGCAGGGGATCGCCAACGCCGCGTGGGGCACGCGTTCGGGCTGCTCGAATGGCCGCGATCTGCTGCAGACCTTCCTGCGCGAAACACCGGACTACCGCGCCGCCAAAGACGCGGGACTAAGCGACGACGACGCGCTCAAGCGCGTCTCGTCCGACCGCGAACTGGTCAAGTCGCTCTGCGAGACCAAGACGCGCGTGCAGGCGGACTTTCTGGCGATGGACCCGCGCAACGGCCAGATCAGAGCGTGGGTGGGCAGCCGCGACTTCAGCCAGGATCCGTTCGATCACGTTCAGCAGGCGCGGCGCCAGCCGGGCTCGACCTTCAAGCCGTTCGTCTACGCGGCGGCCTTCGAGTCGGGCGCGAAGCCCGCCGACACCTTCGTGGACAAGCCCGTGGAAATCCCGCTGGCGGGCGGCGAAGTCTGGCGTCCGAGCGACGAGGACGAGCCGAGCGAGCGCAAGATCAGCCTGCGCGACGGCCTCGCGTATTCGCGCAACCGGATTACCGCGCAGTTGATGGAGACGGTCGGGCCGAACAAGGTCGCGCGTCTCGCCCGCGCCATGGGCGTGCGCGACAGCGAGCTGGACCCGGTGCCGTCGCTCGCGCTCGGCACGAGCCCCGTCACGCTGAAGGAGATGGTCGCGGCCTACGGCACGATCGCCAATCTGGGCGGCTACGTGGAACCGGTAATGGTGACGCGCATCGAGAACCGCAAGGGCGAGGTGCTGGCCGAATTCGCGCCGGTGCCGCCCAAACAGGAGCTATCCGCCGACGCCGACCGCGTGCTCATCGACGTCATGCGCGACGTGGTGAACCGCGGCACGGGGTCGAGCATTCGCAGCCGTTTCGGCGTGCGCGGCGACGTCGCGGGCAAAACGGGGACGACGCAAGGCAATGCGGACGGCTGGTTCATCCTGATTCATCCGCAACTCGTGGCGGGCGCGTGGGTGGGCTTCAACGACAGCCGCGTGACCTTGCGCAGCGATTATTGGGGGCAAGGGGCACACAGCGCGCTGCCGATCGTCGGTGATTTCTTCCAGCGCGCGCAGCGCTCGAGGCTGGTCGATACGCGCGTCAAGTTCGCGACCGACGAGAAGCCGGGCTGGTTTGCCGAGCGCTCGGGCAGATTGCGCGAGTGGTTCCAGAATCTGTTCGCGGCTTCGCCGGCCAAACCGGAGGCGCCGGTTGCGCCGCGCAATGCGACACGTCATGCGCCGCCGACAGCGCCTGTGGAGCCGTCGGCGTCCGCTGCCGCGCAGCCGCGTGCGTTGCCGCAACCGCCGCTGCTTCCTACGCCGGGCTCGGCGCCGGTGGCCGCGAGCGGGGCGGTGGATGGTGAAGCGCGCGGGGGTGGCGAGCCGGCCTTGGCGCCGACACCCACGCCGGACGACGTAGTGCCGCCCGATGCCGGCAGTCCCGCCAACGCGCTGCCGGCAACGTCGGCGAGCGGCCGCGGCGCGCCTTGATGTGGAACGGGCCACGCCTTTCACGGCGTGGCCCGTTTCGTACCAGCCGCGGCGGAAATAAACGCGCCTAGGACCGCGCCGCCTTCGCGCCGTCCGCGATGTCAGGATTCGAAAAACCGGACGACGCTTCGAGCGAAGCGTCGTGATGCAGCAGCAGAACGGCCGCTACCCCGACGAGTCCCGCGCCCGACAGACACAACAGACCCGCGCCGAAGCCGCCGGTGCTGTCCTTGATCCAGCCCATCGCGTAGGGTCCGAAAAAGCCCGCCAGATTGCCAAGCGAGTTAACCGCGGCGATGCCGCCCGCCGCCGCCGCACCCGACAGGAATGCGGCCGGCAGGGTCCAGATCACCGGCAGGCAGCCGAAGATGCCGAACCCGGCGATCGACAGCGCGATCATCTTCTGCACCGGATTGTCGAGCCCGGCAGCCGCGGCGATGCCGCCGGCCGCCACCAGCAGTGCGAACGCCACGTGCCGTTTGCGTTCGAGCCTGCGGTCCGAATGCCGTCCCCAGAACACCATGCTGATCACGCCGACGATGTACGGCAGCGACGTCACGAAGCCTGTCTGCAGGTTGGTGAGGCCGAACGATTTGACGATCTGCGGCAGGAAGAAACTCAGCCCGTAGTTGGTTGCGTTCGCACCGAAATAGATCAGCGCGACCGCGAGCACGCGCGGATTGAAGAGCGCTTCTTTCACGCTGAAAGCATGCACGGCTTCGCGATGATCGCGCTCCTGTTTCTGGCGCGCGACCAGCCAGTTGCGCTCGTCGGCGGCAAGCCAGTTCGCGTCGGCAGGCTTGTCGGTCAGGTAGTAGAGCACCGCGAACGCGAGCACCAGAGCGGGCGCCGCCTCGATCAGATAGACCCATTGCCAGCCGGCCAGTCCGGCGAAGCCGTCCATCGACAGCAAGGCGCCGGAAATCGGCCCGCCGATCACGGTGGACAGCGGAATGGCCGCCATGAAGTAGCCGACCACGCGGCCGCGATACGCGGCGGGGAACCACAAGGTGAGCAGGAAGATGATGCCGGGAAAGAAGCCGGCTTCCGCCACGCCCAGCAAAATGCGCAGGCCGTAAAACACGTGCGCGGCCGAAAACCCCGTGTAACGCGCAATATCTGGGATATACGCCATCGCGCCCGCGAGAATGCCCCATGTGAACATGATTCGCGCGATCCAGCGGCGCGCGCCGAATTTCTCCAGCAGCAGATTGGACGGCACCTCGAAGAAAAAGTAGGCGATGAAGAAGATCCCAGCGCCGAAACCGAAAGCGCTCGCGGAAAAGCCGAGCGCCTTGTTCATTTGCAACGCAGCAAAGCCGACGTTGACGCGGTCGAGATAGGCTATGAAATAGCAGAGCATCAGGAACGGCACGAGCCGAACCGTTACGCGTTTCATGGTGCGTGCTTCGAGATCCATCGACTGTCTCCTCCGGTTCATGTCCGGTCTGGTTGGAATGGTGTGGTTACAGACTAGACGCTGAGGTGCGATTGCGGAAGTTTTTTGCGCGGCGCGCCGCGCTCAGGTCCACGGAGTGTGGACCTTATCGAGGTTGCGATCGAGCTGACCGGCCGCGTTGATCAGCGTTAGATGGGTCAGGGCCTGCGGAAAGGTGCCGAGCGCGCTCACACGGGAACCGACAGCAACGACTGTGCCGACCCGTTCGCGTTGGATGGACGGCGAGAAATAACGCGGCCACCGTTGGCGCGTGCGACGATCCTGCGTCAATAAAACGCGTGGCGGGCGGTCGAATTGATGTCGGGTGAGAGACGAGTGGACTTGCTGTGTGCGATTGTTTAGGCGCAAGCAACAGTGTTTTCAGATGGCGAGGCTGATCTCTTGCGCGCGATTACGGATAATTCGATATCGACTAATCCGTAATGAAGTGCAGGTGACACATGTTCAACTCAGTCTCGGACCGCACGCCCGGGCGGGCGGCGGCATTCGGCGCGCTCAACGAGCGATACCCGCTGTCGGGACGCGCGCGCGCCCTTGTCGTGGCCATCGCCGCGTGCGCGAGTCTGATGGGATGCGCCACGTCCAGCGACGTGGTGGCCACCAGCAAGCCCAACACCTATACAGTCGCGGCAAGCGCTACCGGTGGACGCATGGCGTGGGCGCGCGCGCACGAACAGGCCATGAACCAGGCGCGCGATTACTGCGAGCGTCGCGGCATGCAAGCCAGCGTGACGACGGAAACCGTCAGCGGCGTGCAAGTGCTGACGGAGCATGGGTCGTCCATGAATTTCGAATGTCATCCCAAGTTTTAGGCGTTCAATCAGCGCCGGCTCGTGGCGTGTAATTATGAGCCACCTTAGCAGTCGATCGTCTGCATCCCTGAGTACACATTCAATCCGAAGAAAGCCTGCGCTGCGCTCAGACCGCCGCCTTGGGTATGAGGGCAGCCAGGCGGTATCCGTATTTACTATTGGCCGATCGCCATCTACGATAGATTGAGGTTTCGGCTCGACTTCCTGCGCGATTTGTCGTCGATAGAAAGAGAATAGTGCGTGGTTGGAAGTCTTCCGTTGTTCCTGTGCGTCTTACGGCACCAACCATCTCGCGGGAGAGCGCCATGATTCGCGCCGAACGTCGGATCGTGTTCGCGGCCATCGCGGTGTTCGTCGCGCTCGCCGGCATGGCGATGGTCATTCACGGCGTTCTGTTCGACACCCGCAACGACACCGTGTATGGCGGCGTGTTGCTGGTGATTGGGGTCGCGGTGCTGGCGCTGATGCTGACTCCGCGGCCGTCGGATAAGTCGTGAGGTTTCGTGGCGCCTGAGCAAGGTATGCGCGGCGTGCAGTCGCGCGGAATTGTCGCGTCATCGCTGTGAGCGCGCGTCGGGGACCTGCCTGCCGGTGTGGTCGACGAGCGCGCTCAGATTGCACACCGGTAAGCAGATAACCGGCCTCCCGATCACCTCTCATCTCTTCTCGCCGCCCAACCCCTTGCGCGCAACCAGGCCGCCTAACTGCCGTGCAGCGTATCGATAATCGCCTGCGTAATGGCGCGTCTGTCATACGACGCGCGATGGATCATGCCGACCGTGCGCAATACCGGTGAATTCGAAATCGACAGCACGCGTAGCGACGGATCGTTGTGCCAGTTGCCGCGGTGCAGAAGTGGCAGCACCGTGACGCCGATATTTTCGCGCACCAGCGCCACGATCGTCTCGATCGAGTTGAGTTCGAGGTACTCGTTGACCGCGAGGCCTGCCGCCTGCAAGGCATGCTCCACGACGCGCCCGGTGCGCACCCGACGGTCGAAGCGCAGAAAGGGGTGGCTGAGCAGGATGCGCTGCGGATCGGTATCGGTGATTTTGCGGCTGGCTATCAGCATCAGCGGCTCCGTGTAGAGCGTCGTCCACTTCAGCGTGTCGGGCAGCGTGATGTCGGCACGCGCGACGATCGCCGCGATATCGACCTCTCCCGCCTCAACCATCTTGGCCAGTTCGTCGGAGCGCGACGATAGCAGCCGCACATCCAGTTGCGGATGGGCGGCCTTCAGCCGCGCGACGACCAGCGACAGCGCGCCGATCACCGATACCACGGCGCCGATCGTCACCGGTCCGACCATCGAATCCGTCGGCGTTCCCTCGAGCTCGGTCAGCAGATCGAAAATCTGCTCGACTTTCGGCCAGATCTCTTGCCCGTGCCGGTTCAATGCGATCTGCCGCCCGCTGCGATCAAACAGCTGGCGGCCGAGTGCCTGCTCGAGCGCGCGCATCTGCAAGCTCACCGCCGCCTGCGTCAGCGCGACGCTCTCGGCCGCGGCGGCGAATGATCCGGTTCGTGCGACGGCCCGGAAGGTCCTCAACATGCGCAGCGTTGGCATTGCCCATCCACAAGTAAAATTTAAGTGTGACCAAGAAATATTAATATTTTCCAACGTAAAGCGCACCAGATAATCGCCCCAGAACGTCCGCATTGAACAGGACCATTAGTCCGATATGGAGCTTTCAAGCATGCCCGATGCCGACCGTCGACCGGTCCTGGAGGTCCGCGGCTTCTCGTTGAAGTTCTCGCGCGCGGCCGAGGTGCCGAACCTCGTGCACGACGTGTCGTTTTCAGTCGGCCCTGGCGAGACGCTTTGCATCGTCGGTGAATCGGGCTGCGGCAAGAGTGTGACGTCGCTCGCGCTGATGGGGCTGCTCGCAAGCCCGCCTGCGCACCGCGTCGGCGGTACCGCGCACTTCGAAGGCCGGGACCTGTTCTCACTGTCCGAGCGCGAACTGGCCGATATTCGCGGCAACCGGCTGTCGATGATCTTCCAGGAGCCGATGACGTCGCTGAACCCGGCGTTCACCGTCGGCGAGCAGATCGGCGAAAGCATCCGGCGGCATCGCCATGTCGAGCGCGGCCAGGCGCGCGAGCAAGCGCTCGAGATGTTGCGGCTCGTGCGGATCCCGGCGCCGGAAACGAGGCTGGACGCGTACCCGCATCAGCTTTCCGGCGGCATGCGCCAACGCGTGATGATCGCGATGGCGCTCGCGAATCGCCCGCGCCTGTTGATCGCCGACGAGCCGACCACCGCGCTGGACGTGACGATCCAGGCGCAGGTGCTGTCACTCGTGAAGAATCTGCAAGCCGAGACCGGCACCGCGATGGTGTTGATCACGCATGACCTCGGCGTCGTCGCGGAAGTCGCCGACCATGTCGCGGTGATGTACGCGGGGTGCATCGTCGAATACGGCACGGTCGCCGATCTGTTCGACGACCCGCAACATCCGTACACGATCGGACTAATGGGCGCGATTCCGTCGGTCGGCAAGCGTGAAGGCGCGCTCGCGACGATCCGCGGTTCCGTGCCGTCGCCCGAGATGATGCCGCATGGCTGCCGCTTCGCGCCGCGCTGTCCGTTCGCGGAGCAACGCTGCATCGACGCCGCGCCGCCCGACAAGGTGATCGACGGTGTGCATCGCGTCGCCTGCTGGCTAGCGCCGGTCGAACAGGTCGCCGCGCCGCTATCACGCAAGGAATTCGCATGACGAGGTTGACTCCAGCAACGCCGCATGCGGACCCGGCCTCGAGTTCGCCGTCGCCGATCATCGAGGCGCGCGCACTGACGAAGCATTTTGGCGGTGCGCGGCATCTCTTCACGCGCACGCCCACTGTCTATGCGGTCAACGACGTGTCGTTCGCGGTCAACGCCGGCGAGACTTTCGCGATCGTCGGCGAATCCGGCTGTGGCAAGTCCACGCTGGGCCGACTCCTGCTCCGTCTGATCGACTCGACAGACGGCCGGGTGTTCTATCAAGGCGTGGACATCACCCACCAGCAAGGCGCGCCGCTGCGGCGGCTGCGTCGCGAAATGCAGATCATCTTTCAGGATCCGTTCGCCTCGCTGAATCCGGGCATGACGATCGGTCAGATCGTCGGCGAGCCGATCGCGCTGCACGGGCTCGCGCGCAACGGCGTCGAGCACCGCGAGCGCGTTGCGCAACTGCTGCGCACGGTTGGCCTGCAACCGGCCTATGCGGACCGTTACCCGCACGAATTCTCGGGCGGCCAGCGACAACGGATCGGCATTGCCCGCGCTTTGGCCGGCGAGCCGAAGCTGATCGTCGGCGATGAGCCGGTGTCGGCGCTCGACGTCTCGGTGCAGGCGCAGGTGATCAATCTGCTCGAAACACTGAAACAGAATCTCGGCCTCACGCTGATCATGGTTGCGCATGACCTCGCGGTGATCCGCCATATGAGCGATCGCGTCGCCGTGATGTATCTGGGCGAGATTGTCGAGCTGGCCGATGTCGATGCCCTGTTCGACGCGCCGCTGCATCCGTACACGCAAGCGCTGCTGCGCGCGATTCCGGCGAGCAGCCCGCACGAGCGGCGCGCGAAGCCGGCGTTGTCCGGTGATCTGCCGAGTCCGAGCGCGCCGCCGTCCGGTTGCCGTTTTCATACGCGCTGTCCGCACGCGAAGCCGCACTGCGCGCAAGTGCGGCCGGTCAGCGAGCGGCTCGACAACGGACGGCAGGTGGCGTGCCATTTCTGGCGCGAGATCCAGAACGCCGGCGGCGGCACGCCGCTGCTCACGAGCGTCAGCCCGAAATTGGCCGAACGGCTCGCGATCTACCGCGACCGTCAGGCGACGCTGGCCGCCGCCGGCGGCGATTGGGCCACTGGCCGAGATGAAGATCGAGTGAAGCATCAAGTTGCCGACGCACCGATGCCCGTTTAGCGCACCATTTTTTGAATTAGAAGAGAAAGGGAAGTCCTCATGCGAAGAATGTTGATTGCCGCGGCGCTCGCGCTCGGCGCCACTGCCGCGATGGCCCAGACCAGCCAGACGATCCGGATCGGCCTGCAGGACGACATCGGTTCGCTCGACCCCGCGCGCAGTGTGCAGCTCGTCGACCGGATCGTGTTTGCGTCGCTGTGCAACTCGCTGGTGGATATCACGCCGGACCTGAAGATCGTGCCGATGCTGGCGACGTCGTGGACGACGAGCGCCGACGGCAAGACGCTGACGTTCAAGCTGCGTCAAGGAGTCAAGTTCCAGGATGACGAGCCGTTCAACGCGGCCGCCGTCAAGGCGAACCTGGACCGCGACCGCACGCTGCCGACGAGCAATCGTAAGAGCGAACTGGCGTCGGTCGATCACGTCGATGTAATTGACGACTACACGGTCGCGATCGCGTTGAAACAGCCGGACGCGGCCCTGCTCGCGACGCTGACCGACCGCGCCGGCATGATGCTCGCGCCGAAGACGCTGGCCGATCCGGCCGGCGTTGCCGCGCATCCGGTGTGTTCGGGCCCGTACAAGTTCGTCCAGCGCGTGCAGAACGATCGAGTCGTGCTCGAAAAATTCCCCGGCTACTGGGACGCCGATAAATACCCGGTCCAGCGCGTGATCTTCCTGCCCATTCCGGACAGCACGGTGCGGCTCGCCAATCTGCGCTCGGGTTCGCTCGACATGCTCGAACGCCTCGCGCCGTCCGATGTCGCGTCGGTCAAGAGCGACGCAAGCGGCAAGTTCGCGCCGGTCAGCGGGTTCGGCTATTACTACGTGACGTTCAATGTCGGCAACGGTAAGCGCAGCAACGCGCTGCTGAAAGACAAGCGCGTGCGGCAGGCGTTCGACCTCGCGATCGACCGTGATGCGATCAACCAGGTGATCGGTGCCGGCATCTTCACGCCGGCGAACCAGGCGATACCGAAGTCGAGCCCGTACTACAACGCGTCGCTGCCAATGCCGCATCGCGACGTCGCGAAAGCGAAGGCGCTACTGAAAGCGGCGGGCCACGAGCACGTCGACATCGAGTTCACTTATCCGAACAACACGGTGTCGAGCCAGATCGTGCAGATGATGCAGGCGATGGTCGGCGAAGCCGGCTTCAACCTGAAGCTGCGGCCGACCGACTACGCGACCGAGCTCAATGCCGCGCACAGCGGCGACTTCGAGGCGATGTACCTCGGCTGGTCGGGCCGCGTCGACCCCGACGGCAACCTGCATCAGTTCAATACGTGCGCCGGCAACCTCAATTACGCGCATTACTGCAACCCTGAAGTCGATCGGTATCTCGACGCCGCGCGCGTGAAACTGACCGCGGCGGACCGCAAAACGGATTACGACGCGGCGTCGAAGCTGCTCGCCGAGGACGATCCGATCGTCTACGTCTATAGCCAGCCCTGGCCGTTCGAGCTGTCGAAGAAGGTGCAAGGCTTCACGCCCTATCCGGACGGCCTGATCCGCCTGCGCGGCGTCAGTATCAAAGGCTGACCGATCATGCTGCGGATCATCGCCAATCGCATGCTGGTCGCCATTCCAACGCTGATTCTCGTGTCGATGCTGATCTTCGGCCTGCAGAAGCTGCTGCCCGGCGATCCGGTGACGGCGATGGCCGGGGAAGATCAGGATCCACAGCTGATCGCGTCGCTGCGCGTCAAGTACCATCTCGACGAGCCGGTGCCGACGCAATACGTTCTATGGGTTCGCGACGTCGTGCACGGCGATCTCGGCGCGTCGCTGCGAACCGACGTGCCGGTCACTTCGCTGATCGCGCAGAAGTTGCCGGTCACGCTGCAACTCGCGGCGATGGCGATGATCTTCGCGATCGGCATCGGTATTCCGGCCGGCGTCATTTCCGCTGCAAGCCGCGGTGGAGCGCTCGATTACGGCGCGAACATTTTCGCGCTGTCTGGCATGTCGATCCCGAACTTCTGGCTCGGGATCATGATGATCTTCATCGTATCGGTGCGCTGGCATCTGCTGCCGTCGTCCGGCTACGTGTCGCCGACCGAAGACTTCTGGCTGAGCATCAAGACGATGCTGATGCCCGCGCTGGTGCTCGGCGCGTCGCTCGGCGCGCAGTTGATGCGCCACACGCGCAGCGCGATGCTGAGCGTGCTGCGCACCGACTATATTCGGACCGCGCGCGCCAAAGGGCTGCTGCGCGGCACCGTGGTCGTCAAGCACGCTCTTCGCAACGCGCTGATTCCGATCGTCACCGTGCTCGCGCTGCTGTTCGGCGAACTGCTGGCGGGCGCGGTGCTGACCGAGCAGGTTTTCACGATCCCCGGCTTCGGCAAGCTTATCGTCGATGCCGTGTTCAATCGCGACTACGCGGTCGTGCAGGGCGTCGTGCTCGTCACCGCATTGTGCTTTATCGTCGTGAACCTGTGCGCCGACGTTCTGTACGTCCTCCTCAATCCCCGACTTAGGCGCGGCTGATGGCTACTCCCACAACCCCCGCTCACGCGCGCGCCGCATCGCAGGCGACCGTCTTGCCGCGCCGCAAGCGCCGCGGAATCGCGAAATTCATGCGCAATCGCGCTGCCGTTCTTGGCGCGGCGCTCGTGCTGCTCATCGTCCTGATGGCGCTTTTCGCACCCTGGCTGTCACATTACGACCCGGTGCAGGCGAGCTTCATGACCGTGCGTCAGGCGCCTTCGGCCGCGCATTGGTTCGGCACCGACGAACTTGGCCGCGACGTGTTGAGCCGTCTGCTGTGGGGCGCGCGCGCGTCGCTGCTTGCTGGTGTCGTATCGGTTGGCATTGCGGTCTTGATCGGCGTGCCACTCGGTTTGCTGGCCGGTTACTTCGGCAAGCTCGTCGACGGCGTGATCTCGCGAATCGCCGATGCGTTGTTGTCGATTCCATTCCTGATTCTCGCTATCGCGCTCGCCGCGTTTCTCGGACCAAGCCTGACCAACGCGATGGCCGCGATCGGCATCTCCGCGATGCCGCGCTTCGTCCGCTTGACGCGCGGCCAGGCGATCGCCGTGAAAGCCGAGGAATACGTCGAAGGCGCGCGCGCAATCGGTCTCGGCCACGCACGGATCATCATGCGCTACATTCTGCCGAACGTGCTGCCGCCGATCATCGTGCAGGCAAGCCTGACGATCGCGACCGCGATCATCGCCGAAGCGAGCCTGTCGTTCCTCGGGCTCGGCCAACTGCCGCCGGCGCCGTCGTGGGGTTCGATGCTCAACACCGCGAAGGACTTTGTCAGTCAGGCGCCGTGGATGTCGATTTTCCCGGGCATCGCAATCTTTCTAGCCGTGCTCGGTTTCAACCTGCTCGGCGACGGTTTGCGCGATGCGCTCGATCCGCGCGAGTCGTAACCGGATTCCATGACCGCTTCGCTGGGCGGCGGCTCCCTCATCACTTTCGTTTGAGTTTGCAATGACACGTTTCAATTGGCAAAACCCGTATCCCACCCCCCGTTTGCCCGTCTTCGCGCGCAACATTGTTTCGACGTCCCATCCGCTTGCCGCACAAGCCGGCCTGCGGATGTTGTGGAAAGGCGGTAACGCCGTCGATGCGGCGATCGCGGCGGCGGCCGCCATCACGGTGGTCGAGCCGGTCTCGTGCGGTCTCGGCAGCGACGCGTTCGCGCTGGTGTGGGACGGCGCGAAGCTGCATGGGCTGAATGCGTCGGGCGTGTCGCCGGCCGCATGGAGTATCGATTACTTCAAGCGAAAGTACGGTGAGGAAAACGGTCTCGCGAAGCAGCCCAAACGCGGCTGGGATGCGGTGACGGTGCCGGGTGTGATCGCCGGCTGGGAGGCGCTGCATCAGAAGTTCGGGTCGCTGCCGTTTGCGGACCTGATGGAGCCGGCCATCGAGATTGCCGAGCGCGGCCACGCGGTGGCGAGCGTCGTCGCGTACAAGTGGGCAGCGGCCGTGCCCGAGTTGAAGGATCAGCCGGGCTTTGCCGACACCTTCATGCCGCGCGGCCGCGCGCCGGAAGTGAGTGAACTGGTGCGCTTTCCGGGCCACGCGAAGACGCTGCGCAAGCTGGCCGAGCAGGGTCCGCGCGCGTATTACGAAGGCGAGATCGCCGAGCAGATTGCCGCGTTCTCGCGTCAAGGCGGCGGCGCGCTCACAATGGATGACCTGCGCAACTACCGCGCCGACTGGGTCGAGCCGATCAGCAAGGACTATCGCGGTCATACGGTGCACGAGATTCCGCCGAACGGGCAGGGCATCGCCGCGTTGATCGCGCTGGGCATTCTCGAACAGTTCGACGTGGGTGCGTTGCCGGTCGACGGCATCGAATCGCAGCACCTGCAGATCGAAGCCATGAAGCTGGCGTTCGCCGACGTCTACCGCTACGTTGCCGATCCGCGTTCGATGGAAGTCACGCCCGAGCAGATGCTTGACGACGCGTACCTGAAGTCGCGCGCCAAACTGATCGATCCGAAGCGCGCCACGCAGTTCGATTTCGGCATGCCGAAGGCGGGCGGCACCATCTATATGTCGGTGGCCGACGAGCGCGGCATGATGGTCAGCTTCATCCAGTCGAACTACATGGGCTTCGGCTCGGGCATCGTCGTGCCGGACGCCGGCATTTCGCTGCAGAACCGTGGCTACGGTTTCTCGATGGATCCGAAATCGGCGAACGTGGTGGAAGGCGGCAAGCGGCCGTTCCATACGATCATCCCCGCTTTCCTGACCCAGCAGGTGGACGGCCGCCAGGAAGCGGTGATGAGCTTCGGCGTGATGGGTGGCGACATGCAGCCGCAAGGGCATTTGCAATCCATCGTACGCATGCTCGACTACGGTCAGCAGCCGCAGGCCGCGTGTGACGCGCCGCGCTGGAAGGTCAATCGGGACTTCACAGTCGACGTCGAGGCGACGCTCGATCGGGACACCGTGCGCGCACTCCAGGAGCTCGGTCATACGATCAAGTCGATTGAGGATCCGTATATGGATTTCGGTTCCGGGCAGTACATCTGGAAGCTCGACCGCAACGACCCCGAGCGCGGTTATGTTGCCGCGAGCGACACCCGGCGCGACGGCCTGGCCGCAGGGTTCTGATCCGGGCAGCTGTCCAGGACGCCTGGGCTCTCGCGGACGGCGATCCGCTGTTCGCGAGACATTGATGTCGTGCGAGCGCTTCAGCTTCAGACTACGGTATTGCCACGAGGTGAGGGCCATCCCCGACGCCAGGTCGAGGCGGCCGGCTTGAACCCGGGGCCGCTTACCTCGGCGAGCCAGTCGAAGGCGACCCGAAGACCCTCACCCTTCGTGAGCCTCCGATGCGAGTACAGCAACGCCGTCAGCGGCCCGCACCCCTTGGCCCGCGGGCAGCACGAAGAGCGGATTGATCTCTGCTTCGACAATGCGTCCGTCAAGCTGCAGCGCCATTCGCGCAAACGCGACGATGGCGGTCACAAGGGCATCAATATCAGCGCGCGGCCGTCCACGATACCCGTCGAGTAAAGGCCAGGTTTTCAGTTCGTGAATCATCCCGAGTGCGTCATCGCGGGACAGCGGTGCGTCGGCAGAGAGGAGTCGCATCGTCGTGTCCTTGAACAATTCCGCGGTGACGCCGCCCATGCCCAGCAGCAACGCTGTGCCCAACGGGTCTCGATGAAGGCCGAGAATCAGTTCCGTTCCACCGGCCACCATTTCCTGAACGAGAAACGCATTCGCGGATAAGCCAGTTGCGGTTTCAACGTCGTCCCGCATGCGGTTCAGGCGCGCGCCGATGCTGTCAGCCGTGACGCCAACCGCTACGCCGCCGACATCGCTCTTGTGGGTGATCGTGTTCGACAGCAGTTTGAGCACGACCTTGTTACCCAACTCGCGAGCGGTGCTCTCGGCTTCATGCGCGTTAGTGACGACACGCTCGCGTACCGCTGTCACACCAAAGCGGGCAAAAAGCTCTTTCGCCTGCGCTTCGTTGAGTGATCCGGCGGGCAGATCGTTTACGTTGACTTCTGATTCAGCGTGTCGTTCGGCCACACTTACGGGGCATTGCATGGACTTGCCGTGCTGCCACATCGCTGCAAGTGCGCTCGTCACGCTTTCGGGCGAAGGGAAGGCCGGCACTCCCTGCTCGTTAAGCAACCGCATGATCTCCGGGGCGTGAGGGCTCACAAATGCCATCACGGGTTTGTCACTCCCGGGCAACGAATCGCGGATTGCGCCGGCCATCAGGTCAGGCATCGCGAGGCCCGACGATCCAATGATAACCACGACCGCGTCGTAAGCCGGACTGTCGAGTAGCGTGCCGATCGCGCCGCGCAGGAGAGCCGGCTGCAGTCCAGCAAGTGTCACGTCGATCGGATTGCGGTCGAGCACCGCATGGTCGCCGGTCTGGAGCGCGCGCAGCTTCGCAGCCGTCACCTCGTCAGGAGGCGGAGTCTCAAAGTTCGCCATGCCCAGGCTATCGGTGACGAGCGTGCCGGCACCGCCGGTCGAGGTCAGAATCGCCACCCGTCGCCCGGAGAGCTTGCGGCGCGTCGCGAGTGCATGAGGAATATCGAGCAAGTCGGAGAACGTCTGGGCGCGAATCACGCCGACCATGCTGAAAAGCGCGTCGTACATGCGGTCGGAACCTGCCAGCGCGCCCGTATGCGAGACCGCCGAGCGCGCGCCTGATTCCGAGCGCCCGATCTTGAAGACCACGACCGGCTTGCCTGCTGCCGCCGCCCTTAGCGCCGCGCGCCGGAACCGGTCCGGATGACGCAGCCCTTCCATGTAGAGCGCGATAACGGAAGTCGAATCATCGTCAACCAGATAATCGACAAAGTCCGCCATGTCGAGATCTGCTTCATTGCTCGTCGACACCAGCTTTGACAGGCCAATGCCGCGTGCCGCCGCGCGCGACAACAGCGAGCCAAGAATCCCGCCGCTTTGTGAAATCACGCCGATCCCGCCGACTGTGAAAGCGTCGGTCTCCAGCGCCCCGCTTGCCGACAGCGTGATGCGATCGGTGAGATTGACGAGTCCGATCGTATTCGGGCCGAGCAAGCGCATGGACCCTGCTGCCTCGATCAATTGCGCCTGACGCCTCGCACCTTCCTCGCCGATTTCCGCATAGCCGCTCGCCAGCACGATTGCAGCGCTCGTCCCGCGGCTTGCCAGATCCCGCACCGCAATGTGGGCGCGCTCAGCGCCGAGCAGGACGATACCGACATCGGGCGCATGCGGCAACGACGCCACGTCGGGATAGCAGGGCAAGCCGTCGATCGAGTCGTAGCGCGGGTTGACAGGGTAGATGTCGCCGTCGAATCCGTGCTTCCTGAGGTAAGCCACCGGGCGGCCTGAAGTCTTGGCTGCGTCCGCCGATGCGCCGATCACTGCTACGCTCGTCGGGCGCATCAACTTTGAAATTGCGTTCATGTCGATCTCCTTCGTGCTCACCGGGCCTTGTTCAGGAATGCGAGCACCGAGTCACGATGTTCACTGCTTGTGTAGCAGACAGCCTGTGCCTGGCTGCCTTGTGCAAA
The DNA here is from genome assembly GCF_046028015.1 of Paraburkholderia sp. RL17-383-BIF-A. Classification (NCBI taxonomy): domain Bacteria; kingdom Pseudomonadati; phylum Pseudomonadota; class Betaproteobacteria; order Burkholderiales; family Burkholderiaceae; genus Paraburkholderia; species Paraburkholderia sp. RL17-383-BIF-A. The sequence continues at coordinate 118,667 of NZ_JARESR010000023.1, forward strand.
CACCTGCTGCGCGGACAGCTCGTAGCTCTGATTGAGGATGCTCTTGCCGAGCGCGAGTGCCGTGGCCGAACCCTGGCTCAATTCGGCGGCCCAGGCGTGGGCGTCGGCAATGAGCGAATCAGGCTCGCTCAGGCGATCCGCGATCCCGATTTCCAGCGCTTCCTTCGCATCCACCTTGCGCCCGCTGAAGATCAGTTCCTTCGCCCGCGCGAGGCCGACCCGTCGCGGCAAGAAGTACATGCCGCCACCATCTGGAATCAGCCCGCGTTTGATGTAGCTCCACGTGAAGCTCGCCTCGTGCGACGCGAGGATAAAGTCACAGGAGAGCGCCATATCGGCACCCAGGCCCGCCGCTGCGCCGTTGACTGCCGCGATGGTCGGTTTGGGCATCGAGTAAAGCAGATTGACCGTGTGATGAACGATCTGCTGACGTGACCAGCCATTGAACGCAACCTCGCCCGCTGGGGCTTCCATGCGCTGCGCCATACCGCTGACGTCACCGCCAGCGCAAAACCCCTTACCGTTGCCGGTCAACACCACGGCGCGTACCTCCCGGTCGCGCGACACAGTCTCCAGCGCCGCGATCAGTTCGGCGCGCATTTCGTTGGTGATGGCGTTACGCTTTTCAGGACGATTCAGCGCGATCGTGGCGATCGGCGAGTCGATAGTGAGTTGAATAGTGGATGTGGTCATGCGTGTCTCGATGGTTGAATTGGAGTCGACCGAGAAGGTCGATCTGCTGATGCAGCTTAGCCCCACCTGCCATCCCAGGACACCCCGTCAATTCCACTCTGTGGAACGGAGCGTATTTCATCCGAGGGATCGAGCAATTCCACTGCATGGAATTGGAAGATTGTCATCGCGCGTTCGGCGCCGATAATGGATTCCAACGCAGGACACTGGCCATGACTAACCTGCGGCCCAATACAAGTCTGGAGACATGATGCACGCAGCCCGTTCCAATCCAATCGACGTCAGCGCCGTCGCGCAACCACAGGCAGAGGCCGTCTACCGGAAAGTCACCTGGCGGCTGCTGCCGTTCCTCTTTATCTGTTACGTCTTCGCTTATCTGGATCGCGCCAATATCGGCTTTGCGCATCTGCAGTTCTCACGCGACATCGGTCTTTCCGACGCCGCATTCGGTTTGGGCGTAGGCCTCTTCTACGTCGGTTACATGCTCTTTGAAGTACCGAGCAACTTGTGGCTCGCGCGAGTCGGCGTGAGAAAAACGCTCATGCGGATCATGGCGCTATGGGGCATCGTTTCGGCGGGCACCGCGTTCGTGCAGACGCCGGCGCAGTTTTACATCGCGCGGGTGTTGCTGGGCGCAGCGGAAGCAGGATTTTTTCCCGGCGTGATTCTCTACTTCACCTACTGGTTTCCGGCCGCGCGCCGGGCGCGGGTCACGTCCATCTTCATGACGGCGATCTGTGTATCCGGCATTATCAGTGGGCCGGTGTCGGGATGGATTCTCAATAGCATGTCGGGCTTGCTTGGCTACAACGGCTGGCAATGGCTGTTCCTTCTCGAAGGACTTCCGTCCGTGATCGCCGGTGTCTTTGCCTATGTCTATCTGACGGACCGGCCGGAGCAGGCAACCTGGCTCATGGACGACGAGAAGACCCTCCTTCTGGCAGAGCTCAACCGCGATGCGCAAACGAAGGCTGCACGCGCTCATGGTTCGATCTGGGTTGCGTTGAAGGAGCCGAAGTTCTATTTCCTGACGTTCGCCTATTTCAGCGTGCCGTGGGCGAGCATCGTCGTGCATATCTGGGCGCCGAGCGTAATCCAGAAAAGCGGTGTGTCGAACTACTGGCACATTGGGCTTCTTTCCGCGATTCCTTATGTGGTCGGCGCAGTGGTGATGTATCTGCTCGGCCGGAACTCGGATCGTATGCTGGAGAGGCGGTGGCACTTCATGGCAAGCGCATTGATGGCCGCGCTGGGCGTCGTGCTTCTGCCGGCGGCGGCGAATCACGCAGCGATTCTAGTGGCACTGCTTTGCGTTGCGACTGCAGGTTATCTGGGCATGCTGTCGCTGTTCTGGACAATGCCACCCGCGTATCTGTCGAGCTCGGTCGCCGCAAGCGGCATTGGCCTCATTAGCAGCCTCGGGCAGTTTGGCGGGATTTCTGCGCCCTCGGTGATCGGTTACGCATCGACGCACTTTGGTAGCAGCGCCGTGGGCCTCTATGCCGTTGCAGTCGTCTCCGTTCTTGGCGGTCTTGCAGTGGTACTGGGTATTCCAGCGCGCGCGATCAGTGAACGCCGGGAATGAAGGAGACGCTGGCTGTCTTCAGCCTTCCTGGCGCGCGCATGCGGCTGTAATGTCGTCGCGTAGACGCAGCAGGGGCGCCCCGAGCTCGCTGACAACGCTGTCTTTTGACGCCGCTGTGCGGACGCTAAAGTTGAGCACCAGCAAACGATGACCGGGAATGGCGAGCGGCGTCGCGAGTGCGATCACTTCCGGCTGCCAGCTTGTAGCGCAGAAGCCGCTTCGGCGCACTTCATCTACCGCATCAGTGATTTCGCGCGCGAGGCGCTCCCAGCCGCTGCGCTTTCGCCGCTTGAACGCGTTCATCAGGGCGGTGAATTCCTCCTGCGGCAGCGCTGCGAGATACGCGCGACCGAGCGAAGTCAGTTCCATCGGTACGCGTTGTCCCGAGACGATCGTACGCAACGAGGCCCGCTGGTTATAACGAATGGACTCGAGATAGACCATCTCTTCCCGGTCGGCGCCCGCGATTCCGACATTGATACGCCTTGCTTGGGCAGTGTCGCGGATTAGCGGTCCTGCGGCATTCAACACTGTGGATCCGCTGCGCAACGCCTGCGCCAGACTGAGCACGGGTAAGCCGAGTCTGTATGCCCTGCGTGCGGCATCGTGCTCGAGATAACCCGCCTGCACGAGCGTTCGCGTTAGGCGGCTCACCGTTGCCTTCGGCAGACCGGTGCGTTCCGCAAGTTCTCCGTTGCCTAGAAGTGTCGCACCGGGACCGAACGCGCGCAGCAACTCGAGCCCGCGTTCGAGCGATCGATTCGACGGGGTCGCGTTCGATTCCTGTTGTTGATTGTTGTGGTTCGCCATAAACAGTGAATTTGCGGAGCTTCACGTGAAAGGATCGATTATCGATGTATGTCAGTATATGCGGCGAGATTCGACACCTGAATAAACAGTAGATTGACTAAAAAAGCGTAATTCGATGGTCAACAAGAATGCAAGGCTCCGTCGATGACATCGCCCGGACGAAACAGGCCCATAGCGATTGCCGTCAGACCATGTTGGACCTCGCTGAAAATCAGGACCTGTTCGGCTTCGACAGGCAGCCCCTGCGTCAGGAGGTGGCGCGCGACAGCCTCACGCTCGGCCTCGCCAGTAGATCCCTGTGCCTTTAGGGCGGTACCGGCGTAGCAGACTGTCGGCGTTTTCGTTTCACCCGTTGAGCGAAGAGCTGGCGTCACTGCGGCGTGCGAAAGATTCGTCGGGGCGAGCAAAACGGGAAGAGGGCAGCCGGAAGAGTGGAGACAGGATGCGCCTGGTCTGGTGAGCTATTTATAGCGGAGCCTGCCCGCAAACCCGCATCGAGCCAGGATTAAGCTGCCATCGCAAAGTAAACACGGCCGCCTCTTTCATGCATCGAGCGAGGTGGCTCACCGGGTAATGCTAGCGGTCAGGAACTGCGAACGATTCGCCGACCATCTGTTCGCTCTTACGCCACAGCGCTTCTGCGTTGACCGGGTCGAGCGCATAGCCTCGAACGCCCTCGCTGACAGGTGTAATCACGGCCTCATCAGGAACGACATTGCTTACGTGACAGTTCTCGCAGTATCGGCCGCCGACGTCTTCGGCAGACGCGACCACGGCAGCCCATACGGAGGTGGCTGCACCTTGTGGAACGGTCTTGAACTGGAAAGGATCTTTACCTTCGGACGCCAGCTGTTTGTTAATCGCCTCAACGAGCGCGGTCAGCTGTTCTTCGCCCATGTGACGTCCCAGTTCAGTGTGAATGCCACCTGGATGGACCGCGGCAGCTCGCACGCCTCGAGCTCGATGCCGCCGGTCGAACTCAACCGCAAACAGGATGTTTGCTGTCTTCGACCGTCCATACGCCACGAACGGCTCATACGGCGTACGCTCAAAGTCCGGGTCGTCGAGGTTGACGTTTGCAAACCGATGACCTGATGACGCGAGCATCACGACACGGCTCCCCGCCGAAAGCAGAGTTGCGAGCCTGTTCACAAGCACGAAATGCCCAAGGTGATTGGTCCCGAACTGGGTCTCGAAACCATCGGCTGTCGTGCCCTTGGGGGTCGCCATGACGCCTGCGTTGGCGATGACCACGTCGAACAGCTTGCCCTCGGCGAGTAACTTGTCGGCACAAGCCCGAACGCTGGCCAGACTCGCCAGGTCAAGCTCGATGAGCTCGATACTCCCGCCACCTGCTGCCGCTTCTCTCTGCACGCCGCTGATTGCTCGTTCCGCTTTACTCAAATCGCGTGCTGCTCCGACGACGGTCGCGCCGCGGGCAGCGAGGGCTCTTGCCGTCTCCACGCCGAGCCCGGCAGATACGCCTGTCACCAGAATTCGTTTTCCGTGAAGCTTGATGCCAGACAGTACGTCGTCGGTTGTTGATGTCGCACCAAAATGTTCGCTCATGCCATCTCTCCGTCACTGTAAGATTGACGCCACCCTGCCATCCGATAAAGCGGAGACATTCTCCGTTTCATACATAATAAACGGAGTATCTCTCCGTTTGCAAGTGCCGATTTGCCCATGACTGATTCCATACCGAAAGAACGGAAACCGAGAGCGGACGCTCAGCGCAATCGCGAGCGCATCCTTGAGGTTGCAAAGGAGGCTTTCTCACACGAAGGCAGCGATATCAGCCTGGATGATGTCGCCCGCCAGGCCGGCGTTGGTCCAGGAACGCTGTATCGCCATTTCCCCACGCGCGAAGCTTTGCTGGAGAGCGTCTATCGCGCGGAGGTCGAGCGGCTCGCGCAAGAGCAGCTCCGCCTGACAGACGAGTTGCCTGCACTCGACGCTCTCAGAGAATGGATGCTGCTGTTCGTCGATTACATTGCGACAAAGAAGATCATTGCGCCTGCGCTGAATTCGATAGTGGGCGGGGCGTCGTCCGAACTGTTCGAGTGCTCGGGAAAACAAATCAAGGCTGCAATCCGGACGCTGGTTGACCGAGCGGTTGAGAGTGGAGATGTCCGTGCAGATCTCGAGCCACTGGACCTTCTGCGCGCACTGGTTGGAGTATCGAACGTAGCTTCGGCTCCAGACTGGCAACAAAGTGCCAGGCGACTGGTGGGCATACTATTACTCGGATCCAAACCGATCGACGGATAGGCGCTGTCCTGGTCAGAACTCCGAACGAACACCTGTTGCGGCAGGATTGCTGTTGGCCGGGCAGCGTCGGGGAACGGTGCGGCGCCGGCACTAGCGCGTATCCGGGAACGTCCCGTCCATCAAACCAGAACGTGACCGCTGTCGACAACGATGACCGGTAAAGTCAAGCGACTCGCCGCGCGTGCCAGGAGGTAGTCGTTTCAACGCCCCCGCGACGCCCCGGCTTTGCCTGAGAGAAATGCTGGGGGGTGCTGTTTTCCATTTCGGAGGAAAGATGCTGCGGGGGATCTTGCAGTGAATTCCCTGGCGGGCATCGACCACCTGCGTGACGGAGAAGTCCGCGGCGACGCTCATTAGCGAATAGGCGTCGTCGCGTGAGAGGCCTTGCTGTTCCGTAAGCAGCAGCAACATGTCGCGTGAAGCGTTTTTGGTCGCGATGTCGAGGTCTTCGCCGAAGCCGTGGACGATCCAGTAGTCCGGCGTTTCCGGCAACGGCGAGGGAAATCTAAAGTCGCGCCGCAGCACGATCTGAAACATCACGTTAAGGGACACCTCGATCGCGGTGCGGCTGATTTCGCCATCGCCTTGCGGTACATGCGGGTCGCCGATCGAGAGCAATCCGCCGTCCACGGCGACCGGGTAGTACATGGTGGAGCCCGTGCCGATGCGCCAGTTATCAATATTGCCGCCGTGCGCGCCCGGCGGCACGGTGCTCACGCGACCTGCCACGTCAGGCGCGACGCCTGCCGTGCCCAGATGAGGGCGCACTGGCACGCGAATGCCTTCAAGCGCAAGTTCGCGGCAGCAGTCGCGGATCTCCGAGCGTTTGCCCGGCACGAGATATTTACCGGGATAGTCATACGCATACAGCGCGGGAGCCGTGTTCGATGCCTGATCGAGTTCGTAGATAGTGACGCGTTCCTTCTCGAAGTCAGTGAACAGATGGCCCCAATGCGCGGCGAGATTCGAAATGTAGTTGAAGCGCGGAATCATTTGCAGATTGATCGGCTCTGGTGCAAATGGCGGAGCTTGTCGAGGAAATCTGTTTTGATAGGATGCCTCATTGATCCGAGAGGAGCACATTCCAAACCACAGGCACAGTGATGTCCTCGAGGCGAAGTTGGGTGAGGCTAAATTGTCCTTTGCGAAGGCGATGCATCAATTCAGCACCTGCCAGCGTGATCGCGGCGTTCCTGAATTGCTTGGAACCAGGTATGACGTTCGTGCATGGCTTGATGTTGACAATGCCTGACTTCTCAGTGACGAAATCCAATTCAGCAGCCCCCAAAAAGAAATTTTCAAATGTACTTGACGGGGTGGTGGCTGATCTTCATAATTCGCCTCCCGTTAGATGACGGACGCGAAGAAAGCAGAGCTCTCCAAGCGAAT